>JAPLJE010000185.1 GCA_026388755.1 Deltaproteobacteria bacterium
CCGCCGTTTATTATTTCCGAATCCGAGATAGATTTCTCGGTTCATGCCATTCAACAGGTACTCAACCATTTGCGGAAATCTGATAGCGGATAAAAGATTCCCATCGGCTCTTTTTGTGCTTTTCTGATTTTCCAGCCATCAGGAGGGAAGCAGTGTCTTTAAAACATCTTCTTTGCCAACAACTCCCACCAGTTTTCCGTCCTGCACAACCGGAAGGGTATGAAAACCCTTGTCCACCATCAGCGCGGCCACTTCTTCAATCCCGGTTTCCGGAGTAACGGTAGCCGGCTTGGACGTCATGGCCTGAGCGACAGTTAAGGCTGCAATCTTTTCAACTTCTTTTTCAATCCGCTTTAATGAAGTCAGGGGCATAAACCCATCCATTAGAGAGAACAGCGACGGAATGGGGACACATTTTTGTTGGGACACCAGATCGCTCTGGCAGAGAATGCCAACGACCTTCCCCTTGCCATCTACAACAGGAAGACCGTTAATTCGTTTTTCAATCATGATTCGAGCTGCACTTACAATCTCTGTTTCAGGGGATACCGAGATGACGTCTGATGTCATGATGTCTTTGACTCTAAACATAGTTCCTCTTTTATGTGTTTGGGCTGAAGGTTATAAAAACATCTCACAAGGAATCAGGACCGAGACTTTCCCGAAGGTTTGTCTGCCTGATTCATGACTTGTCAACAAGATAACGGATGGCCTGCTTCAGCCTGGCAAGCACCTGTTCTTTTCCCAGAATTTCCATGATTTCAAAAATCCCCGGACTTGCGGTTTTGCCGGTCAATGCCACACGAACGGGTTGGGCGATTTTCCCGAGTTTCAACCCGATGGTCTCCATGACCGACAGAAAGATCGCTTCAAGCGTTGCGATCGTGAAATCCGAGGCGGTTTCCATTTTCTGAACCAGCAGGGTTAATGGCTCCAGGGCTTCGGATTTCATGAATTTATCAGCGGCCGCAGGGTCATAGGAAACCGTGTCCTCATAATAAAACCGGGCCGCTTCAGCCATTTCATCAAGGGTTTTGCTGCGGACATTCAGTGTCAGAATGACCTGATCCAGATAATGCCCTTCTTCCGCGGCATACCCCCTTGCTTTCAAGAACGGCAGAAGATGAGGCGTCAGTGTGCGGGGTGGAGTCGCCTTGATATGATCTGCGTTCAGCGAAAGGAGCTTGTCCATATCACAGACGCCGGCGGATTTTCCGATATGTTCCAGGGAGAATTTTTCGATTAGCTCCTCGCGCGTAAAAAACTCCTGATCCCCGCAAGACCATCCCAGGCGAATCAGGTAATTGATCATGGCATCGGGCAAAAACCCCATGTCCCGGTAGGCGGTTACGGACATGGCTCCGTGACGTTTGCTGAGACGGGTCTTGTCCTTGCCTAAAACCATAGGTAAGTGCCCGAACACCGGAAGCTCGGCCCCCAGAGCCTGATAGAGCATGATCTGGCGAGGGGTATTGTTGACGTGGTCGTCCCCCCGGATCACCGTGTTGATGCCCATTGTAATATCGTCCACCACCACTACGAAATTGTAAGTCGGCGTTCCGTCACTGCGCTGAATGATAAAATCATCCTGTTCGGCATTCTGAAAGACGATATCGCCCTTTACCACATCGTGAATAACGGTGATTCCGGTCAGCGGGGCGCGAAACCTGACCACCGCATCATCGCTTTTACAGAGTTGCTTCTCCCGGCAGGTCCCGTCATATTTGGGTTTTCCGCCGGTTGCCATGGCCTGCTGGCGCATGGCATCGAGTTTTTCCGAAGAGCAGGTACAATAATAGGCATGGCCGGTATCCAGAAGTTTCTGAACATATTCGGCATAGACGTGAAAACGCCGGGACTGATAATACGGCCCTTCATCCCAGTCTATCCCCAGCCATTCCAGTGCCTCAAAAATGGAATCCGCCGAAGCCTGCGTGGAACGGACCGTGTCAGTATCTTCGATGCGAAGGACAAAACGACCCTTGGAGTGCCGGGCGTAAAACCAGTTAAACAAGGCGGTTCGCGCCCCACCCACATGAAGATATCCCGTGGGACTTGGAGGAAAACGAGTAATAATCGTGCGCATTATGATTCACCTGAATTATAAAATTAAGTAAAGCAATAAGATCGTTTTTTTATAATAAAAAAAGACTATTATATATTATTAATTTGCTAAAATATCAATTATTAGTAATTGCTGAATATTGACTAAATTTCATTGACCAAAATTTTTCATTAAATAACAATAAGTTATCGTTTAATCTCATATTGTTGCAAAAGCTTCCCAAATGACATTGAAGAGGCTGTTATCGCCTGTTATGGTGACCATAGCACAAAAACCGCTGACAGACAACAGCCACCGGTGATCAAATCGACTTTCAGCCGCATACAAACATGACGGTTTCGCAAAAATTTCTTCATTGTATAAAGCCATTTTTTTGCCTGCCCGTTGCACAGTCCCGAAAAACTTCATGTGCAGCGGCTTTTAATCAGAAAAAAACCATTTTTACATAAAAAGCTTGACAAACTGACGACTTTCAATTACTTATGCCTTCATTTTTCAAATGTAGAGATGTAAAAAACATTTTAATTATAAACAGACATTTAGGAGATTACTCATGGCCGTTCCAAAACATAAAACATCCAAGTCAAAACGCGATATGCGACGATCTCACCAGAACCTTGAAGCGCCCAGCCTGTCAACCTGCCCGGAATGCGGCGAAGCCAAGCTCCCCCATCACGTCTGCCCGAAATGTGGTCAATATAAAGGTAAACAGGTTACCGAAGGCAAAGAGGATTGATAACGGATGTCTCCTTCAGTTCATGAATCCAGCACGCCGCTCTATGGTCTGGATGCCGAGTCCAGACAGATGGTTCTTGACGTCGTCACCAAGATAAAAGCGCGGCTATTGACCCGTGAGAATATTCTTGAGTTTGATCGCAAAGAGATCTTCCCGGAAGAGATCATCCGCACCCTGCTGGGTCCGGATATCGGCCTTCAACTGCTCTTTATTCCCGAAGCCTATGGTGGAATGAGCGGCGGCGCAAGAGACTGCTGTGCCCTGACCCGCGAAATGGCCGGTGTCTGCCTGGGTGTAGCCACAGCTTTTTTTGCCATTCAACTGGGCGCGGACCCTCTTCTTGTTGGTGGCACCGACGCGCAAAAAGAAAAATGGCTGGGTGCCATCGCCGAAGGTCGTTCCCTGGTGGCCTATGCCGTAACTGAGCCCGGTGCGGGCAGCAACTTGGCTGCCCTTAAAACCAAGGCCGACCCTATTTGCGACGCTTCCGGTTCGGTTACCGGATACCGGATCAACGGCTCCAAGCAGTTCATCTCCACCGGCGGATATGCGGATTTTATTACGCTTCTGGCTGTGACCCCGGAAGGGCCTTCTTTTTTTGTCATTGAAAAAGGATCGGGCATCTAACACCTCACCGCTCACATTTACCGACGTATTTGTGCCGGTTGAAAATCTTGTGGGCGGAGTGCCGGGTCAGGGATTAAAACAGGCCAATTCGGTTTTTGGATACACCCGGCTGATGGTGGCCGCCATGGCGATTGGCGCGGGAGAAGCTGCGCTTTCCATTGCCATTCCCTATGCCAAAGATCGGATCCAGTTCGGCTCGCCGTTGTCCGAAAAACAGGGGTATACCCACAAACTCATTGTTCCCCATATTGTCCGGTTTGAAGCGGCATCCAGTTATCTGGATGAAGTTGCCCTTCGGATCGACGCTGGAGACACGGATCTTCAGGTCGAGGGCGCCATAGCCAAGCTGTTTGCCTCGGAAACCGCAAACCGCGCGGCTGAAGACGCCATTCAGGCGCTTGGCGGCTATGGATACATCACGGAGTTCGGGGTTGAAAAAATCAAACGGGATGTCAGAATCACCTGTATTTATGAAGGAACCAGCGAAATTCTGCAGAATATCATCGGCATGTTCCGCTGGAAAAAAACCTGGAAAACCAAAGGCGCTTTTTACCGATCCATCGCGGAAGAAATGACGGCGCTGCATCAGAAAAACGATCAGGCAGGTTGCCAGTATTACGGACTTGCAGCTGAAGCGCTGAACCGTACGATTCTGCTTGCCCATGAAAACCGCCTGACCCGAAGTCAGCACGTTATGTTCTGTCTCGCGGATATGATGACCCACGTTGAAATCGGCGCAAGCCTTGGCCGGAAGGCCGCTGATCTTGGCAGCAGCCGCGATCCCCAGATTCAAAAGGTTCAGGCAGCCGCTCGTATTTTTGCCGCCGAGGTCGCTCAATTGGTTTACCAGAATATGCTGAAAATCCTGCTGGGAAATGGCATGTTCACTTCAGAAACCTTTTCAGGGTTCCTGGAATCCATTTCCTGCCGGCAGTTGCCTTTTGCCTGCGCCAATACGGTTCAGGATATGGACAGGATTTGCGAGCTGGTGTTTGAAAACAAAAAATGAGCTGACGACTCTATATCGCGCATAGACGCCTGAAAAGCTATAAATGGAAACGGAGACAGCCGTGACAGCCAGTTCTGAAAAACAGACCATTGTGGTCACCGGAGGATCAAGAGGAATCGGCAGAGCGATCTGCATCGCCCTGGCAGGGCCTGAGGCAACCGTGTATTTCAACTATGCTTCCAACTGCCAGGCCGCTGCCGAAACCGAAGAGAGTGTCAGGGCGGCTGGGGGAGTGGCTGTTGGCATTTGCGCCGACATTGCCTCGGAGACAGCGATGACGGACTTTTTTCAGCGAGTTCTTTCTGAAACCGGCCGAATTGATGTGCTGGTCAACAATGCCGGCATGACCCGCGACGGACTGCTGGTGAGAATGAAAGCTCTCGACTGGGATGCCGTGATGAATGTCAATCTGAAAGGGGCTTTTCTCTGTGCTAAAATTGCTGCAAAAACCATGATCAAACAGCATTCCGGCCGGATTATCAACATCTCCTCCGTGGTTGGCGTCACGGGAAATTCCGGTCAGGCCAATTATTCCGCTTCAAAAGCCGGAATGATCGGATTTACCAAAGCCGTCGCCAAAGAGTTGGCTTCACGCAATATCACCGTGAATGCGGTTGCGCCCGGATATATTGAAACGGATATGACCGAAGCGCTTTCGGAAAAAAATAAAGATGTCATGCTGCAGCAGATCCCTCTGGGCCGGTTTGGCAGCCCGCAGGATGTAACGTCCGTGGTCGTTTTTCTGGCATCAGAAGCCGCTTCCTATATCACCGGACAGGTGATTCATGTCAGCGGCGGAATGTATATGTAAAACAGAAACCGAATTACAATTAACCCATCATACCGGCAAGCAGAAAAACAGCCGTTTTTTACTTGCCGCGCACTTTTTACGATTGTTAAGGAGGAAGTATGTCCATTGAAGATAAAGTCAAAAAAATCATTGCCGAAAAACTTGGGGTTGATCTGAGTGAAGTTGTGCCAGAAGCCTCTTTTGTGGATGACCTGGGTGCAGACTCTTTAGACTTGGTGGAACTCATCATGTCCATGGAAGAAGAATTTGATATTGAAATTTCAGATGAAGCCGCCGAAAAAATCGTTCGGGTCAAAGACGCCATCAGCTTTATCGATTCTCACTGATTTCATGAATGAACCAGGATGATAGTATGTCCGGCAGCAGTATTCGTGAAAGAAAAGGAGGTTTCATTGAACAGAAGGGTGGTGATAACAGGTGTGGGTCTGGTGACTCCGTTGGGGATCGGTCGGGATGAAACCTGGTCGGCTTTATGTGCCGGTAAATCAGGAATTGGAGAAATTACCCGTTTTGACGCTTCCTGTTTTGAAACCCGAATTGCTGGTGAAGTCAAAAATTTTCATCCTGAAGACTTTCTGCCAAAAAAAGAAGCCAGACGAATCGAGCGATTCATTGCCTATTCCCTGGCTGCAACCCGCATGGCAACAGAAGACTCGGGTCTGGTAATTGACAGCTCGAATTCAGAACGTGTGGGCGTATTGACGGGCTGCGGCCTGGGGGGACTATCGGTTCTCGAGACGACCGCTCGACTTATTGATCAGAAAGGCCCCGGACGGGTAAGCCCGTTTTTTATCCCCATGATGATCGGCAACATGGCGCCGGGAATGATTGCCATATACTTTGGCGCCAAGGGACCGAACGCCTCGGTTGCCACAGCCTGCGCCGCAGGAACCCATGCCGTTGGTGATGCCTTTAAAATCATCCAGAGAGGCTCCGCGGATGCCATGATCACAGGCGGAACGGAATCGGTCATTACCCCCACCTGCATTGCCGGCTTCAGCGCCATGAAGGCCCTTTCCACACGAAACGATGATCCGGAAAAAGCCTCAAGACCTTTTGATCGCGACAGAGATGGTTTTGTCGTTGGTGAAGGCAGCGGAATTCTGATACTGGAGGCCCTTGATTTGGCGCAGGAAAGAGGTGCAAAAATATATGCAGAAGTTGTTGGATATGGCATGAGCGGCGATGCACATCACATG
>JAPLJE010000345.1 GCA_026388755.1 Deltaproteobacteria bacterium
TAAAACCCCTTCGTTCCAGAATATCACTGACTTTTTCCCGTCTTTCGGGTTTGAGCCTGACTTCCACGATATTCGGGTCAAGATCCCTGCAGAATCCTATGGTCGCAAAATCATTAAAGCTATCCGCAAGCCCTTCACCCAGGCAGAACCCCGCGGCATGGGGGATCTCATCACCCGGGGTCCGCATGACAACGGAATAGGGCTTGCCCTCAACACGGATTAAAAGGGGCTCTTCCTGAATCAGCTCTTGATCGCTGTTCCGGCAGAACCCTTTTTCACAACGGATAACGCTATAACTTGCCATTGAGGGATGTTCCCGTTTTACGCCATATTTTTTTCAACAAGCTCGGCAATATCCAGTGTCTTGATCTCTTCTTCCTTGCCCAGCTCTTTCATCCCGTCTTCGATCATGGTCAGGCAGAAGGGACACCCCACCGCTACGCTTGAGACCTGTAGATTAACGATTTCTTCCGAACGCTCCAGATTGATTCTTTTGCCGATTTTCTCCTCCATCCACATTCTTCCTCCACCTGCGCCGCAACAAAAACTTTCCCGGCCGTGCCGTCCGAGTTCTTTGAATACGCCATTGGAAACGGATTGAAGAATCGATCTTGGCTCATCGTAAATGTTGTTATATCGCCCCAGATAACAGGGATCATGATATGTCAACGCGCCTTCCAGCGATTGCTTCAATTTGATTTTACCATCTTTGAAGAGTTGATCGATGAACTCGGCATGATGAATGACCTCGTAATTGCCACCCAATTGCGGATAGTCATGTTTGAGCGTATTGAGGCAATGCGGGCACGCGGAGATTATTTTTTTGACGTTATAGTTGTTCAAGGTTTCGATGTTTTCCCGGGCCATCGTCTGGTACAACATTTCATTTCCGACTTTTCTGGCAAAGTCGCCGGTGCATTTTTCTTCCACACCCAGGATCGCAAAACGGATACCTGCTTTTTGCAGAATTTTGGTCAGACTTGTCGATACTTTTTTGGACCGGTCATCAAAAGAACCGGCGCATCCGACCCAAAGGAGATAATCGACGTCCGGGTCGTCCGCCATGGTTTTGATGTCCAGCCCTTCGGCCCAATCGGCGCGTTTATCATAACCGATTCCCCAGGGGTTGCCATTATATTCGAGCCCTTTCAGGGCCGTGTTCAGCTCCTTGGGATACGCTTCCGCCATCAAGGTTTGTCCCTGCCGCATGGCGATGATTCTGGGCACATGTTCAATGGTCACCGGGCACACTTCTTCGCAGGCACGACAGGTCGTACAGGCCCAAAGTGTGTCTTCCGCAATGACATCGCCGATTAATCGCTTTTTGCTGTTGAGGCCGGCACGCTCCTCTTTGAGTTTTTCAATTTGCCCGGGATCCTCGCTTTGTCGGATTGCGGACGACAGTTTGGCTTTTTGGATGATATTGTCGGCATTTTCCAGAAGTTCAAACTTCAGTTTGTCGTTGAAATCATGCAGGTTCAACGGTTTGTCGGTGGTATAGGTCGGGCAGACTTCCTTGCATCGACCGCATTCGGTGCAGGTGTAAAGGTCCAGTCCCTGTTTCCAATTGAGCTGATGGATATGATTGATTCCCAGGGATTCGTCCTCCCAGGCGTCTGCATCTTCCAGATCCAGCAGTTTGGCTTTTTCATGCGGATAGCCCAGGCTTTTGAGAAAAACGTTGGGAAGCGCGGTGATCACATGAAAATGTTTACCCAAAGGGAGAACATTCAAAAATGTCAGTTGCGTACAGATATGAAGCCAGAACATCATGACCAGAATGGTGGCGTTGGCTTCCGCGCTCAATCCCGAGATCAGGGTGGCCGCTCCCACCGATATCGGCGTCCAGATAAATTCGGAACCATATTGCGGATTGTTGAAGTAGTGGATATTCCCAGGGTTGTTGTATAAATGAATCAAATTGTACCGGGCGCCGTCAAGCAACAGATCGGAGACCATCAAAATCCCGATCAAGGCCAAAACCAGATAGGCTTCGAAAGTGTTGTGCAGGCGTTTTGATTTGAGAACGGCTCGACGATAAATGGCCCAGAGGATCATCAACAGGACAACCCCTTCCATGATATCTTTCAAGGCGATATAAAGATACCCGGCCAAATGGTCGCCGCCCAGAAACGGAAGCTGAAATCCGACGTGAAATCCCTCTCCATACAAGGTGATGCTGCGGATCAACAGCACACAGAATCCCCAGAAAATGAACGCATGCATCAGACCCGAACTTCTTTCTTTTGCTCTTGCGACCAGGCGTTTCTGACCGATGGCCAGAATCACCATATTCATCAGTCGCTGCTTCAGATGATTGGCTCGATCGGTGGGTTCGAGTGCCGCTAACAATTGAATTTTTCGAACCATCGTACGGCCGAAAACCGTCAGAGCGACAATAATCACTATGGACATCAACAGGGGATTCATGGTTACCTCATCAAATCAGATTTGGCGGCCTAACTTCTCATTTTTTTAAGCTCTTCGCGGAGAATCGGAACCACCTCAAAGAGGTCTCCGACGATACCATAGTCAGCCACGTTGAATATGGGTGCTTCGGGATCTTTATTAACGGCCAGAATCACTTTTGAGCCTTTCATTCCCGCCAGGTGCTGGATGGCTCCGGAGATGCCGATTGCCATATATAGGGTAGGCGCCACAATTTTTCCGGTTTGGCCGACTTGCTTGTAATGCGGAATAAAACCCGCATCCACCATGGCGCGGGTCGAGCCAAAACCCGCTTTTAAATCGTTGGCCAGTTCTTTTACAAGATCGATACCGGCTTGATCCTTGGCGCCCCGGCCCACCGAGACCACAATGTTGGCATCGGCAAGATCGATTTCACCGCTTGCTTCCGATAGGATCTGCCGGATTACGGCCTTTAAATCAGCCGCCGGAGGAGAAAGTTTAACGACATTTTCGGTTCCCATGATGCCTTCTGTCGCCTCGAAGGCGCCTGCTCTGACGACCGCCACCAGTTGGCCGGTATGGATTTTGACGCGTTGCAGCACTTTGTTCGTGATGGCGGGCCGGATGATTTCGATTTGATCTGCCTGAAGCATCACGTCGGTACTGTCGGTAGCGCACGCAACATCCAGCTGCGCCGCGACCCTCGGGGCCACGGCTTTGCCGCTTTCGGAAAAACCGAACCAGATCAGGTTGGCGCCAAATTGTTTGGCCGCATCAACCACACAAGATGCGTAGGGACCGGCTGAAAACAGCTCCAGCCCCGGATCATCGGCGATATATTGCGTATCGGAGCCGGCGTTTACCAGGCCTGGAATTAACGATACGATATTACTTCCAATCGCCACCACCGCGGTTTCCGCGCCGATGGCCTTGGCTTTTGATAAAAGTTGCGTTGTGCTGCCTTTCAGTACACCTTGTTTGATGTCTGCGATTACGAGTACTTTTGCCATGATAGTGTTTCTTCATATGAATGCGGTTAGTGTCCGATCAAGTCAGTATAATGATATGTTGAATCCGTTATAACACCTTTGCTTCATTGGCCAGAAGGCCGACGACCTGGGCGGTGATTACAGCGGCATCGCCCTCAAATTTTCGCCCGGTCTTGCGCGTTTCCGGTGCGATGAATTCAATGATTTTCGATTTTAACGTCGCACCTCCCACATCATGATGCCGCGCGTTTGGGGCAGCCGCGGTACATTTATGGCAACATCAACCGTGACCACGGCAGGGAGCTCCAGTTCAACGATTTCAGTTCCGCTATCCCCCAATCGGGATACTTTGATGTGCTTGTCGTCCATCACTTCGATGGCGATCACATTGCTGACACAAGGCAGTCCCAGGTATTCGGCCAATATGATGCCGGTTTGACCATTATCCGTATCCTGGGCTTGTTTGCCGGTGATAACCAGATCATAGTCTCCCTTTTCGTAAACCTTTTGCAAAACTCTGGCATAGACAAACGAATCCGCTTCGGCCAGTGCCGGATCATCGATTTGAATGGCGTTTTTAATCCCCATGGCAAAGGCTCTGCGGATGATTTTGGTATTTTCCTCACCGCCGCCGATACTCACCAGGGTTGTTTCCGCGTTGTGATTCTCCTTAAGCTGGACAGAGACTTCCACCGCGTTTTCATCCCAGGCATTCATGACATACTGCAGGCCTTCTTCAACAATGGCCCCGTCCTTCACGTGCATGTTCAATTCCACATCAACTACTTTTTTTACGGTTGTCAGAATTTTCACATTGTCCTCCCGATCTTTTATGTTTCCTTGGTTCGGTCACGTGGTCATGATTGACCCCCTGCAGGCCGAGTGGCTGTTTTCATTCAACAATATTATTTTTTATGCTCATAGACCCGAATATCACTGATTCGGCTGACGGCATTTATGATCACATTGTAGCTATGATGTAGTTATATTGCGACTTGATGTCAAGAAAAAAATGTTTTCTGTTTATACTTCCAGAAAAAAAGGCAGGATAATCGGATGGCGGTGGATGGTGAAATCGAAATATTTCCTGAGGGCCGTCTGCATTCGCGTTCGAATCAGATCCACCCTGCCCGGAGTTCCGAGGGGGATATCCTCGACAACTTCCAGAATCACGCATACGGCATCTTCCAGGAGATGACCGGTTGCTGTTTCAAACACAAATCCTCTGGAGAATACTTCGGGGCCATAGATCACAATGCCGGTTGCCTCGTCAAAAGCCATCGTGATCCCGACAATGCCGTCTTCGGACAACACCCGTCTTTCCTTCAGAACGCTTTTACCCACATCCCCGATCCCTTTTCCGTCAATCAGAATCCTGCCGGTATCCACACGTTCCTGAAGGCGGGCGCCATCATTGAATTCAATGGCCTGGCCGTTTTCAACCAGAAAAATATTCTCCCTGGCTATCCCCAGCTCCATGGCCAGGCGGGCATGTAGTACAAGATGCCGGTATTCCCCATGTACCGGCACAAAATACCTGGGCCGGGTCAACTGGATCATCAGCTTCAGCTCTTCCTGAAACGCGTGGCCGGACACATGAATGTTGGATATTTTTTCATAAATGACATCGGCGCCTTTCCGAAACAGGTTGTTGATAATCTTGGCAATGGCCCGTTCATTTCCCGGAATGAATTTTGAGGACAGAATGACCGTGTCATCCTGCTTGATCTTGATCTTTTTATGAATGCCACTGGCCATTCTGGCCAGGGCGGACATGGGTTCTCCCTGACTGCCGGTGGTTACGATAACAATTTCGTGGTCCGGATAGGCATTGATCTGGTTGATATAAATCTCCATGCCTTCCGGAATGGTGAGATATCCCAGGTTCTTGGCGATATGGACGCTGATTTCAATGCTTTTCCCGTTAAACGCAATTTTTCGGCCTCTGGATGCCGCAATATCAACGATCTGCTGAATCCGAACAATGCTGGATGCAAACAGAGCAATGATAATCCGCCCCTTGCTCTGCTGAGCAATACCTGCCAGGTTATCGCCGATCTCCCTGTCCGATGCCGTATACCCCTTTTTTTCAACATTGGTGGAATCGGAAAGCAGCGCCAGAACCCCTTCATCGCCACACAAAGCGAACCGCGCCACATCGGTATTCATGCCGGGAATCGCAGAATTGCTTATCTTAAAATCCCCGGTATGAACGACCAGCCCGAAAGGCGTGTAAATGGCAAGCCCGACGCAATCCACGACGCTGTGGCTCACACGAATGAATTCAATTTCAAAAACGCCAAGCCTGATTTTATCGCCGGGAACGACGCTGTGAAGTGTTGAGTAGTGGAGAATGCCGAACTCTTCAAGCCTGTGACGGACCATGCCAAGGGTAAACGGCGTGCCGAAAACCGGCACATTGATCTCTTTCAGAAGGTAATAAAGCGCACCGATGTGATCTTCATGCCCATGGGTCAACACGATTCCGGTCAGTCTGGACCGGTTCTGTCTCAGATAGTCCATGTCAGGAATCACAAAATCCACACCCAGCATGTGGTCTTCGGGAAACATCAAGCCGGCATCCACAACAAAGAGGGAATCATCGCACTCAAACGCCATCATGTTGAGGCCGATCTCACCCAATCCGCCAAGGGGGATGATTTTCAGGCTCACGGCTGCGCCTTGCCTTTCTCGAAATTCTCCACAATCACCCCGCGAACCCGTTCCAGCAGATCATCCTTGGTTCCTCTGGAATAATCCTTGGTTTCAATGGGCTCCATGATTTCCAACGTCACATTCCCGGGCCGGATCATGAGCCCGTTTTTAGACATGATCCGCCAGGTGCCGTGAATGACGACCGGAACAATCGGCACACCGGATTCAACCGCCAGAACAAAACCGCCTTTCTTGAACGCCTTGATGGATTGATCCCGGCTGCGCGTGCCTTCCGGAAAGATGAGAACCGATCGGCCATTTCGTATGATCATCTGAACTGCACCTTTAAATGCGCCAGGATCACCGGAATATCAAAATTGCTCATGTGATTGGGCATGAAAATATAGGGCTTATCAGGGTCGATGTTGGAAAAGCCCTTTACGGTCACATGGGTTCGGCTGGCAAATAGAATGGATTGGCCCCACAATCTGGCAACGATATGGGGAAGAATTCCTTTTTTGTCAAAAAAAGAAACCACAATGGTCGCAGTACCAAAAATGATGATCACCACGACAACCCATATCATGATGAACGCCGTGTGAAGATAATAAATCAGATCGGAAACTTTCATGAACCTCTTTTCAAGTTGAGTTGAAGGCAGCAAGGGGCAAGACGTTCGCCTTCAAATTACAATTTCCAGTTGATTGCACATATCGTCAACGGTCTGAATCAACCAGTTTCGCTGAGCGGGCGAGGCATAGCACATGCAATCGCACCGGACCTGGCTCAGGGTTCTCACCAGCAGTTCACACGACAGTGCGGACTGGCGGAGTTCCAGGGCAAAATAAAACGGCTGGCAGTCCGCATGTTCGGCCTGACATCCTTCCTGCATGTCCTGTGGCAGGATCAGCCAGTAAATATCCGGGATGTCCGATTGCCGGAGGTTCATATCCAGGTACGCCTTAATTCTGAAATAGTCATCCGGTCTTAACTGATCTATAACATATTGTTTCATAGACTAAAACTATCACAATTTCAAATACTGCGCAAGGGGGCCGGCCAGTTTGATTGGCAAACTTTCTTGACCTTGGAGCCGTGGTTGTACTATTAAACAAAAATGCCAGCAGCCCAGCCCTCCATAAATATTATGAAAACCGGCCCGATTGTTCGACGGGTATTTTCACAAATTTCAGCAAAAGCCTGGCTGGTCATCCTGACCGGACTGGGACTCCGGCTTTGGGTCGGCCTGCACACCGTGATCATTAACCCGGATGGTGCGCTGTATATTCACCAGGCCATGGCATTGTACTTTAAAAACTGGAGCAGCCTGAAAACCTGCGTACCGCCTTTTGTGTCATCCTACCCGGTTCTGATTGCCGGAGGCTATTACCTGATTCACGACTGGATACTGTCGGCGCGTCTGATTTCCCTGTTTTTCGGCACGGCTCTGCTTGTTCCCCTTTATCTGATGCTCAAAGAATGGGTCAGGGAAGACAGCGCGATACTTGGACTGTTGGTATTTGCAGTGACGCCGGTTCTGGTCAGCAACAGCGTTGAGCTGGTCAGAGATCCGATTTGCTGGTTTTTTCTGTGTGCCGGCACTTTTGCAGTGATCCGCCAGGCAACCACGCATTCCCCATGGCTGCTTCTGGTTGCATCCCTTTGCTTTCTGGCAGCGATGTGGGCCAGGAATGAAGCCGCACTGTTTATGGCGGTTACCCTGGGTCATCTGTGCTTTCAAGGCAACCGCAGGACAATCAATATCCTGATTTTTCTGTCCCCCCTTCTTGCGATCCTGTTTTTTTCGATTGCAGGGCTGATGATCTCCGGCCTGTCTTTTAACGACCTGCATCGGGGTCATGAAATTGTCAGACAATTTATCGAGCCGATCCGCCAGTATCAACATCTGGCTGAAAGCCTGAAAGACCTTGCCTGGTCCAGCCCGAATCCCTTGATGGAATTTTTCCTTCCCGAAGCCCGCAATCTCATATGGCTGATCGCTTTTGGAACACTATTGAACCGCTTTCTGGAAGCATTTTTCTATCCGTTTGTCGTATTTTATATTATCGGACTTTCAGGAATTCATCACAAAATCCGATCGGATTCAAGGCTTTTATATCTGGCGAATCTGAGGGTCTCGGGCCTGGCATTGCTTTATATGCACACCCTTCAAACCTGGATGCTGTATTATCGTTTTTTTGGAATCGTGATGATACCCAGCGCGATTCTATGCGCCTTTGGGATGGAAAGGCTCCTGGAAATTCTCCCCAGGCGGCTGCCTGTTCGTCCGGCAACTGTTTTTTGAGTGATCCTTCTGCTGATTATCTGCATCAGTCTTCCAAAAATCCTGAAATCTCCGGACCTGGACAAATCGGTATTTATCCGGATTGGTGAAACCATTTTTCAGAATACCTCCACAACATCCGGCGTGCGGATCGCAACCTCCCGTCACATTCAGATATGGGTCTCCTTCTATGCCAATATTCATCTTCCGGGAGCCGCGCCCTGCCCGCTCGATCCGACGAACTGCTGGGAATCCTTTCCCGATGATCCGGATCAGTTTAAAGACCGTCTTCGACAAAACAGACAGAATTTTGTGCTATGGGAAGAAAAAAACTGGCCTTTCCACAATTTCACCTTGTCGGATCCGGCTGATATTAAAACCTACAAGGAACTGGGCCGGTGGTATCACAGGGATACGGGGCAAATGATTCTCTATGCGGTCCGGAATACAACCGATGACGGACAACAAAAATAACTGCAATCATTTATCCGTCGAACCTCGTCCGTCGATTGCCGTGGTGATTCCCCAATACGGCCGCATCGGCGGTGCGGAGAACATGGCGTTTCAACTCTGTGAGCGCCTGGCCGCAATGTTTGATATTCATGTATTTGCCAGAAAATGGGATTGCGGTCCTTCCCCCGTTACCTTTCACAAAGTTCCCATGATTCACTTTCCCAGGTGGCTTCAACCCATCAGTTTTGCCGGGTTTGCCCAGCGGAAAATTTCCAGCAAGGCTTTTGATCTGATTCACAGCCACGAACGCATTTTTCGTATGGATCTGATGACGTTTCACGGCATCCCGCATCAGACCTGGATTCGTGAAACACGCCAGAAATCCCTGAGCGGATTTGACCGGGCCACTTGCTGGACAGAGAAAAAAGGGATTGAAAATCCGGCGCTGAAAATGATTCTGCCGGTTTCAACCCTGGTGAAAAATGAGCTGTCCAAACACTATGCCATTCCCGAAGACCGGGTTTCTGTCGTACATCCGGGGGTATCGATCGAGCGGTTTTCCTGCCTGAATGCCCGGTCCTGCCGCGAGCGGATTCGGGCCCGCCACGGCTTCTCCGCCTCGGATGTGATCATTTGTTTTGTGGGGATGAATTTTGAAATCAAGCGACTGGATCTGACGCTTCAGGGAATTGCCGGCATGAAGCGCGATGGTTTTATTCCTCCCTTGCCCAAACTTTTGATTGTCGGGAAAGGATATTCCGAGCCGTATTTGAAAATGGCCAAAGTTCTTGGCATCAGCGATCAAATTGTTTTTGCCGGCATAACGGATGAAGTCGAAGCCTATTACCTGTCAAGCGATTTGTTTGTAATGCCGTCACACATGGACACCTTCGGGCTTGCGGTTCTGGAAGCCATGGCAGCAGGGCTTCCGGTCGTGATCAGCTCGAACGTGGG
The DNA here is from genome assembly GCA_026388755.1 of Deltaproteobacteria bacterium. GTDB lineage: Bacteria > Desulfobacterota > Desulfobacteria > Desulfobacterales > Desulfatirhabdiaceae > RAAP-1. The sequence continues at coordinate 9,745 of JAPLJE010000345.1, forward strand.
CGCAGCCGATTTGGTGACCCATGGCGAAAGTGGCTTGATTCTGCCGGACAACCCAACGGCGCAGGATATGGCGGCATCCCTGATCCAGTTAATGAATCCGGAGCTACGCCGGTCAATGGGAGAAGCCGCAAGACAGGTTGCCGAAAATCACGACTGGGACAAGGTTGCCGGCAAAATGGCCAAAATATACCGGACCCTCATCGCCGGGCAGAAAAACATTACCCAGAAATAATCATGATGAGCTCAAAAAAGTCAAACTGAGATGGCAAAGTAAAAAGTTCAAGATCAAGGCGAGCGAATCCTGAGGAATGCGGCGTACATGTAAGTACGCCGCAATAACGAAGGATGAAGCTCAACGCAGATATTGGACTTTTTACGAAGCCATCAATTGCCATAACAGGAGAAGCCATGACGCCATACCCGGAAATCG
>JAPLJE010000050.1:0-931 GCA_026388755.1 Deltaproteobacteria bacterium
ATATCGGCTGAAGCATTCCTGAATATCCGTATAATGGCCCCATACAGGTTTCACACCATAAAATGCTATTTGCAAAAAAAAATCACTTGGTCGGCCTCGATATCGGGTCAAAAACCATTAAGCTTTGTGAAGTTTTTGAAACTCGAAAAAATGGGTTTGTTCTGAACAAGTTCGGAATGATCACCCTACCGAACGGTGCGATTGAAGATGGTGTCATAAAAGATCCGGAAACAGTTTCCGAAGCTATCCGCGAACTGTTCAACGTTCAGAAGGTTAGAGAAAAAAATGTGGCCATCTCTATTGGCGGCTATTCGGTCATTGTTAAAAAAATTCAGATGCAGAACATGTTGGACGCAGAGCTACAGGATACCATTCAATTTGAGGCAGAGCAGTACATTCCTTTTGATATTAATGATGTGAATCTGGATTTCCATGTCCTGGGAGAAAGCCCTGTTGCCGCCAACAAACTGGACGTGATTCTGGTTGCTGCCAAAAAAGAACTGGTCAGCGACTATATCAACCTGATTGAATTATCGGGTCTGCGGCCATGTGTGGTTGATATCGATGCCTTTGCTCTTCAGAATATCTATGAGGCAAATTACGACACCAAAGAAGATGTTGTTGCGTTAATCGATATAGGCGCCAGCAAGACATCCTTGAATATTGTTAAAGATGGCATCTCCTTGTTCACGAGGGACGTTTCCCTGGGATGCAATCAAATTAATCTTAAAATTTCGAATAAAGTGGTCTGTACCCTGGAAGATGCCGAAACAATAAAGATCACTGGAAAATCCAATAAGATAACCCCACGGGAAATTGCTGACATTGTCACGTTGGTTATCGGTGATTGGTGCCTTGAAATCAGACGAGCCATTGATTTCTTCTATTCAACGTATCCGGATGATCAGATCCGAAAGATTCTAATAAGCGG
>JAPLJE010000050.1:969-7620 GCA_026388755.1 Deltaproteobacteria bacterium
AATAAGCGGTGGCGGCGCAAATATAAAGGAATTCCAGCAGATCCTGGCATCTGAAACCGCATCAGAGGTTGAAGTATTCAATCCATTTGGAAAATTTTCCATTGATAAAAGGATAGATCCATCTTTTCTCAAAAAGGTATCCCCACAGGCCGCGATATGCATGGGCCTTGCCATTCGGAGAATTGATGACAAATGATACGAATTAACCTTCTGCCTTTTCGCAAGGCGCGAAAAAAAGAGAATGTTCGCCGGCAGATCTCCATTTTTATTCTTGTGCTGATATTTCTGACTCTGGGAATGTCATATTTAGCTTTAACCCTCAGCCAGAAGATTCAGAACCTGGATAAACGTATCAAAACTTCAAAGCAGCAGCTGAGCGAACTGACCGTGGTAACCAAAGAAATTGATGATATTAAAAAAAAGCTCGACACCATCAGGAAAAAAACCGCAGTCATAAAAAATCTGGATCAAAACCGCAAGTCTTCCGTCATCCTTCTGGACACTATGACCAGTATGGTGATTCCTGGACGCATGTGGTTTACCAGCCTTTCCGACATCAGTGACTCCGTGGTAATAAACGGACTTGCCCTGGAGAATAAGACTGTGGCAGATTTCATGATTAAGCTGGAAGGCAGCAAGCTGTTTTCCAGTGTCAGTCTCAAGACTATCAAACAGCAGGCCATCAAGGATGTGGTTTTGAAAAACTTTGAAATATCATGCAGGAAAATCGTCAAGCTTGAAGATGTCACTTCAGAAAAGGCCGTAAAAAAATGAAATTATCCGACCTTTCTCTTGAATCTCTGGAACCGGCGATAGAAAAAATTGCCGGGCTGACCCAGGTTCAAAGGATTCTGATATGTTTGCTGACGCTTTTTTTTCTGTCAGGAGTATTCGGGTATTTCTTTTTTTATTCGCAATACAACCAATTGGATGCAATGGGCACGCAAATGAAGCAGCTTGAGCAGCAACTGGCCAATGCCAGAGCTGCCGCATCACAGATTGAAAAATTCAGGCAGGAGATGAAAGATGCTGAACATGATTTCAATGTTACGCGAAAAGCATTGCCGGATAAAGAAGAGATTCCGATGCTCCTGACCAGTGTCTCACAATTTGGTCATGATGCGGGGTTGGAGTTCGTCCTTTTTGAACCCAAACCGGAGGTTCCCAGGGATTTCTATGCTGAAATACCTGTTTCCGTTACGGTGTCTGGAAATTATCACAATGTTGGCATGTTTTTTGACAAGGTCTCAAATCTCAACCGGATTGTTAATATCAAGGATATCAAGATGGCGCCGCCTGCTGCGAAGGATACCAAGGTGGCACCATCTGCCAAGGATTCAGCCCGGCTGATTACATCCTGTATCGCTGTAACATATAAATTTCAGGAAACACCTGTAGCTCCGGCGGTTAAAGACGCTGCCAAGGGGGTCAAACCACCTGCTGTAAAGAAGTAATCTGATAAGAAATAAAGACGTTTCAAAAGGGATAATCACGGCAATTATTTTTTTGACAATTCCTTAACATGCAAACAGAAAACGGATATATGATTCAGCTATCCAAAATCGTACTGATATTTTGTTTGATGGGAGCGCTTACCGGACATACAGGATGCAGTAAACCTGAAGCGCCGTCAGTCAAGCCGGAGATCGTTCGCAAAAAACTCAATCAAAATACTGGGGAAAGTGTAAAAACCGAACCTGTTTCAGCCATGGTTCCCGGTAACCCTGGAGCGACGTCTTCCAAGCCTGATATTGTCCGTAAAAAGATTATTGACAAGCCAGAGAGTGTCAAGGCCGTGCCAGTTTCAGGAATCAACAATTTGCAGCTTCCCGATGGGGGCGTTCAAAAAGACCCCATACCGAATAAGCCTTCTTCGGAGAGCCCGAATCCGTTACTGGGGCAGGTGGCATCTATTTCAGCCGTGGGGGTTTCTTATGATCCTGTGGGAAAAATCGACCCATTCGTACCGCTTCTGAAAGATGATCCGCTAAAGGATCTGCCGGATACCAAGGCAAAAAGGGAAAAACGTGAACCCACAACTCCCCTTGAACGGGTTGATTTAAGTCAGTTAAAACTGACAGCGATTATCCGGACCCCATCTGGTTTCAAGGCAATGGTTGAGGAAACTACCGGCAAAGGATATATTGTCACGGTGGGAACCTATGTCGGAATACATTCAGGCAAAGTGACGAATATCTTGAAAGATCGAGTTGTTGTGGAAGAAGAAGTTGAAGATGCACTGGGCAATGTTGCCAATCATAATTCAGAGCTTAAATTCCAGAAACCACCCGGAGAATTGTAGTATGACGAGTTACTCTTTTAGGCTGTTCCGATTCATCAAGCTGCCTGTTCTGCTGGTATTGTGTTTTGGATTCGTAATGGGATGTGCGACGGATACGGCTATCCGGTCTGATGCTCAAGACGGTCAGCAAGCGGATGTTTCCAAAAAAATCACGGATATTCAGGTGTCTAAAGAGCCCGATGCGGTTGTTGTGTATATTCAGGGCAATGCGATTCTATCCTATACTTCAGTCAAGCAACCTTCCCCTTTAAGCGTTATTCTGTATTTCCCGGATACCCGAGTCAGTGACATGTCGCCGGCATCGCCAGTTGATGACGATGTGATCGGAAATATCGCCGTTTCACAAGTGGGGGATGCACTGACATCCAAAATCGAAATCGGGTTATCAAAAGACGTTCCTTATCAGGTGGCGCGAGAAGGTAACGGCTTGAAAATTTCGTTTGCCAGGAAGGCCTCCGGATCTTCCATAAATATGACCAGCCAGTCCATCAATGAGACATCAATTCCAGAACCGAGCTTGGTATCTAATTCCGGCAGTGCAACAGGCCCAGCCACACTAAGCCGGACATATCCGGTTGATTCACCGAAAAAGGGTGCTTCTGCAAAATCCTCCGGCGCTGCATGGGTGAATCGAATCGATTTTTCCAGCGAATTAAAAGGGAAATCCACTGTCATCATCGGAACCACCCGGCCGGTTGAGTACCGCATGGAAAAGATTTCTCCAACCGCCGTTCAGTTAAGGCTCTATCGTACCCATATTTCGGATTTCCGCAAACTGCCGTTGATCACCACCCGCTTTGAAAGTGCCATCGACCGGATTCGCCCCGTGCAGACGCCTGCCATGAAAACCGACTCAGTCATTGCTCTGGATCTTCGTGAAGCGGTTCCCTATTTTGTCGAGCAGGAAGGAAATGTGATCAAAATCCGTTTTGAAGCCTCTTCCATCCCGCCCAGGCCCGATGCGCCGCTGTCAACGACATTCGTTGAAAAAGCCGCTGAGCCGGCAGCCATGCCGGTTATGACAGCGGCTGAAAAGCGTGATGGCCATGCGGTGCCTTCTGGGGAAGCCAAGGTCGTTTCAGCAGAGTCCCGGAGATCCGGTGTTTACCGAAGTGATGTCACCAAGGTTTATACGGGCGAGAAAATGGGAATCGATTTTTTCGATACGGATATCAGGAATATATTTCGACTTCTGGCGGATTACAGCGGGGAGAATTTTGCCATTGATAAAGATGTTCAGGGAAAGGTGACGTTGGCATTTGACAAGCCGGTTCCCTGGGATCAGGTGCTGGATCTGGTCCTCAGGATGAATCAACTGGATAAGGTTCAGGAGGGAGGAATTATCCGAATCGCCCGGCTGAAAACACTGGAGGAGGAAGAAAAATCCAAACAGCAGTTCTTTGAGGCCGAAAAAAAGGCCAAAGAACAAAGTCTTGAATTGGAACCGGTGGTGACTGAGTACATTCCGGTCAATTACGCCAAGGCCAAAGAAGAAATGTTGCCGCAAGTTATAGATAAGATCACTCCAGGACGCAAAGACAGTTCCATCACAGTGGATCCCCGGACCAATCAACTGATTGTTACGGACACCGCCAGCAAGGTCCAACATATTCGGTCGATTGTGCAGAAATTGGATCGGGTGACTCCTCAGGTCATAATCGAGGCCAAGATCGTTGAAGCTTCCACGGATTTTACAAGAGAATTTGGTGTCAACTGGTCTGCCAATTGGGGAATTCAGAATACTGACCCCAATGCCGGAATTGGGCCTCAACCCGGATATGACACCCTGGGCGGCACCCACGGCGGGAATGCGGCGGTGAATTTCCCCCTCACAGGCAATGTCGGATCCATTGGATTTAATTTTATGCGGATTGCGGGAACCCCGATCGTCATCAATGCTCAGCTTCAGGCCATGGAAAACAACAACAAAGGGAAAATCCTCTCCTCTCCTAAGATACTGACGCTGGATAACAAAGAGGCATTTATTGAACAGGGCCTTGAAATCGGTTATCTTGAAGCCTCAGGTACACAACAGCCTGCAACGATGACGACGAAGTTTAAAAAAGTAACCCTGAACCTGAGGGTGACCCCGCACATCACTTCGGATAAACGGATTTCCATGAAGATAGTAATCATAAAGGAAGATGTGGTTAGCTATACACCTGTCACCAACGTTCCGACTCTTGCCACGAAAAAAGCAGAAACAGAGCTGTTGTTGAATGATGGCGACACCTTGGTGATTGGCGGCATTACCAAGGCTACAGAGGGTTCAGGCGACTCTGGCGTTCCCTATTTGGCGAAAATCCCTATACTGGGGTATCTGTTTGGTACAAAAAATGATGTCTCGAAACAGGAAGAGCTTCTGATTTTTATGACCCCAAGAATTGTTCAACTGGAGCAGCGGGCAGATCAAGCCAAAAAGCCAATAAGCCAATAAGTTGATATATTGTTATCTTGTTGAAAATACTTGGAATTTGTTTGTAAGATAATTATGATTGAGATTAAGGAGTATTATGAAACATTCTCTGTTGTTGATTAAGCCTGTGTTGCTGGTTTGCATTGCGGTGATTATGTGTGGATGTGGCGGAGGCTCAACGGGATTAAACGATAACAAGGGCGGAGCGACACTGTCGCTGACGGCAAATCCCACTACCGTAAATGCGGATGGCATATCATTTTCAACAATAACCGCTGTGTTGACCGACAACACCGGCAAGCCGGCGCTGCAGGGAACGCAGGTGGATTTCACGACGAATCTGGGTTTTTTTGCAAACAATTCTACTCATTTTCAGACAGTTACTGATGCTAATGGGACCGCAGTTGCCATCCTGTATGCTGGAACGTCGACCGGTACTGCTCAGGTTCAGTGCTCTGGAGGGGGTCTGGTTACATACGTGCTGCTGAGTTTCAACACCCAGGGAGGAGCAACGCTGAAGCTGTCGGCAAATCCCACAAGCATAAAAGCGGATAGCATATCATTTTCAGCGATAACCGCCGTGTTAACAGATAATACCGGAAGCCCGCCGAAGCAGAGTACAGCGGTGCAATTCACGACAAACCTGGGTACTTTTTCAAATGGTTCAACCAGTTTTACAACGCAGACCGATGCCACGGGAACCGCGACTGCTGTCCTGTACGCGGGCACAACGCCTGGAGACGTTAAGGTCCAGTGTTCCGCCGGTGGACTGGTTGCGATAACATTCCTGAAATTTGTAAATGCAACCTCGGGACCAACGGCAAGTATCACCCTTTCCGTATCGAACGCATCGATAATCGCCGATGGAATCAGTTCATCCGTTATCACCGCCACTTTGAAAGATGCAAACGGCTTGCCTGTCGCTATCGGAACTTCTGCCAGCTTTGCAACAAACCTTGCTGTTTTTTCCAATAACAAGAACAGCTATGCGACAACGACCGTTGACGAAAAGGGCACGGCAACGGCAACGTTGATTGCCGGCTTCACGCCGGGAACCGCCACCGTCACCTGTACATCCGGTAGCGTTTCCGCCATCATAAAAATTGAAATCAGGTCTTTTTAGTTCTGTTGAAACTTTTTTCAGATAGATGTTGAAACTGAATCATTCTGATGAAACATCATGCTTTTGCAGCACAACGAAACATGAAAATTTATGGTTGAAGATAAAAATTGTAGGTCAGGGAACTCCCTGACAGTCGTGTCCTGACCTACATATAAAAAATGGATAACAAACCGGACATACACGATGTTTCGTAAATTCTGGGGTGAACTATGAAGACAAAACCCGTAATTATTGCTGTATTGGCCATCCTGTCCTGTATCCTCTGTGGGATCAACACAACTTATGCAGGACCTACGGCTTCCATAGGATTATCAGCCAGTTCCCCAACCGTTCCCGCCAATGGGATAAGCTCAGTTGCAATTACAGCAACACTGCTGGACAATACAGGTATGCCTAGTAGTGGGACCGCAACTTTTACAACAAATCTCGGTCAATTTTCGAATGGTTTGCAAACAATCACCGTCAACCCAATTCCGACCAGTGGTATCATCATCGTTTCTTTGATGACGGGAACAAGCCCTGGTGTTGCTACGATTACCTGCACTTCTAATGCTGTTACGAGTACTATTACGGTTATCTTTACAGCAACCGGATCAATTTCCTTGACGGCTTCTCCGCAATGGATTCCATCAGACGGGGCGAGTTCGTCGACTCTTAAGGCTACGATTACGAACCCTGACGGCTTATCTGTTGCAGATGGCACGGATGTCGCCTTTTCCACAACATTGGGCAAATTTTCTAATGGATTAGATCATATTACTGTTCAAACAACGGCAGGTTCCGTTTCCGTATCATTAATTGCAAGCTCCA
>JAPLJE010000062.1 GCA_026388755.1 Deltaproteobacteria bacterium
AGCTGTCCCAAAAAGCCACAACGGTTATCGCCATGGCCACACAGCTTCACACCATTGCCGCAGGCAATATGACGCCATCCTACCAGGTCATGGCGGACCAGCAGGTCAGGCCCGTCTATTTTTATTCGGTGGATATGTCGGAGTTTGCCGCCAGCAAGCTGGCGGACAGGGGATCCCTTACCGCCAGATCCATTTTAACCAATGTCCAGGACTTTGTGGTTACGGTGGAAAGAGGGCTTCGGGACCGGTTCGCCTGTCCTGGATAGCTTTTCAAAACTGGGTGCGGTTGTCAGGCGGACACGGCAACTTGCCCACGTTGTGCGATATATCCTTCAACTCCAAAGATAATCAGTGCGACCCAAACGATACCAAAGCCGATGAGCTGAGCGGAGGTGAATGGTTCCCGATAGACCAGCACCCCGATCAGGAATTGCAATGAAGGGGTAATGAATTGCAGAATTCCCACCAGAAAGAGCGGGATACGCTGTACGGCTGATGCAAACATCAGAAGCGGAACGGTCGTTATCAGCCCTGCGCCCATCATCAGCAGATCTGACCCTGGGCCGGTATGCAGAAATGCGCCCTGGCCGATGTTGTCAGCATAAACGAGGTAGACAAGCGCGGGCAGAAGCAGAAGTCCCGTCTCCAAGGCCAGGCCGTAAAGCGAGCCAAGTGGAGCCGTTTTTTTGACCAGGCCATAGAGGCCGAAAGTGAACGCCAGCGTCAGGGCAATCCAGGGCAGTCTGCCATAAGTGAAGGTTAGATAGAGAACACCCAGCGCCGTTAGCCCAATGGGGAGCCACTGCCAGGAACGCAGACGTTCGCGCAGGAAAATGACACCCAGAAAAATACTGAGCAGGGGGTTAATGAAATACCCCAGGCTTGATTCGACGATAAAACCATTGTTGACCGCCCACACATAAACCAGCCAGTTGATGCCGACTAGCAGCGCGGCGGCGAAGTAGATGCGGACAACTGACGGCATCAGCGCTGTTACGCGGAATTCCCTCGACCGGCGCAAGCATAGGATGACACCAGCCAGTATGAGGCACGACCACAAAATGCGGTGGCAAATCAACTGTAGCGCGGGGACATGCTGGAGCCATTTCCAATATAGCGGAAACAACCCCCATATCACATAAGCTCCCGCAGCACGCCATATTCCTTTGTTCAAATATCTCTCCTATAGCGCCGCATAACGGCTAAGCATCGAGCATACTCGGTGCGTTTGTTGGCGCCAATTTTCCAAAATCAACGAGCAGCGGGCGGTGATCGCTATAATCTTTCCAGTCTCGATATGATCCGACTGCAACCTCTTGTATACTTTGCAACCAGTGCGCTGGAATGAAAGCATAGTCAATGTGATATGGTTGTTGCTCATTCCAGCGGAAATAATGTGTCGGATCTTTTTCTTTGCCGTGCAGAACTCCGTGAAAGGCATGATAGCTGCTGATCATCCCGATTTCCGAAAGACGTCTCACCAGGGCACTGTGATTCTGTTGACGTGGATGTTCATCATCCCAAATGGTGTTTGAGTTGAAGTCGCCGATGATGATTGCTGTCGAATCTGCGAGCAGGTTGCTATACATTTCAACTGCTCGCACTACTCCCTCTATGTAGGGAAACTTTTGTCGCCCCTTTGC
>JAPLJE010000522.1 GCA_026388755.1 Deltaproteobacteria bacterium
AACGATTGGATTATTTGGATTTTCCCTTATCAAACACTTGAGGCGTATGATAATTCATTGGGCCACTAAGGGAAAGCATGAGTTATAAACTCATTGTTGAGTATTATCAGTCAAAAAAAGAGCATATCATCAACTTCAGCTCCTTCTTTGTCAATCGGCTGATCTCCTTGGCTTTGTTTGCATATACGACCTCGGTCTTCATCAACAGGGCAGGCAGCAAAGAATTCGGCATTCTTACGATGCTGCTTCTGATCTATAACTACATATCCGTTGCGGATTTGGGGATGGGGTATGCTGTCGGCTATCGGTTAACACGAGCTGTTTCACGCAGAAATTTTGTATATGCTTCCAAGATTCTCCAACGTGCCTTGCCTTTTTATATTATTGTGGGTGGATGTGCAACTGCCCTAGTTTTTACATTTTCATCCGTTATTTCTATATTGTTTACCCAAACAGATGGATATTCCTTTATTTACAAAGTGATATCTTTAGGTATCTTGCCACTGGTAATTGATACGGTTGTGTTGATGGTTTTGCAGTCTTACAATAAAGTATATCTGATAAATATATCCAGACTCGTTTATGACATATTCAGAGCGGCCCCTTTATTGCTCGTGGTAGTACTCGAAAATGATTTGCTTGAAAAAATAATGATAATAATTGTTGCCGGTTGTTATATAAAGCTGATGATAGACATATACCTGTGTTATAAACTCATTGGTAACCTGGCTTGGCTAAAGCCGGTGCTGATCTTTAAGGAATTACGTTTCAATATACTTTACGGGATTCCGATGCTGCTGACCTTAGTCATTGGAATGATAATTACAAGCATCGATAAATTTTATATAGCCAACCTCCTGTCGATGGAGCAGTTGGCGAATTATTCTGTGGCGTATGAGGTCAATGTCAAAGCCTGGTTTTTGATCTGGGCAGTAACCGGTAGCCTCACCACTGTTTTGATACGTCGTAACGTTTTAAATATAAGCACGCATGATATTGAAAAAATATCCATGGTGTCGGTATTTGTTATTTTCGTTATGTACTACGTGCCGCTTATCGTTTTCGCTAAAGAAATAATTGCATTGTGGATCAACAGAGATTTTGCCGAAAAATGCTACCGGATTACCCGGATACTCTCTGTTGCCTCGCTCTTCTATATGATATATGCGGTAAAACATAATATCCTGCAAGCTGAGGGGAAATTTCTGACGATAACGGGTATCTACGGCGTGGGGCTATCCCTTCTGCTGATTTCGCTGTGGGTGCTGCCGAAATACTTCGGCTCAGAAGGTGTTGCCTATTCCTATGTACTCACCTATGCAGTTTTCGTTATTTCGGCCATTGTAATTATGAGAAAGGTCAAAAAAACAAATGCTTAAACAGAATGTTTCAAGAATCATGCGGAAAAAGATGTTCTACAGGTTCTGGCGAAAGCTAACAGAGGCGATTATGCCTCTGCAATCCTGGCATCGTTCGGATGTGAAAATATCCGTCTGTACTGCTTCGAACCATCAAAAACAGCTTTTGGTTTGCTGAATGTGGAACTATCAGCCTGTCAGAATGTCAAGCTGTATAATTTCGGATTCGGTGATAAACTGGAAACAGTAAATCTCTATAGTTGTTCGGAAGCGGCGGGTTCCGCATCGATAGTGAATACGCGTTATCATCATATGGATAATAACAATATTATCGAGGAAATTGAGTTAACCACACTGGATGAATTCTGTAACGCAAACAATATTCAGAAAATTGATTTTATGAAGATAGATGTTGAAGGATACGAGTTGAAAATCTTATGTGGTGGGAGTAAGTTGATGAACGCTGCTTCGGTAGACTTCATTCAGTTTGAGTTTGGTTATCCAGGCATAGAATCAAGGGTATTTTTTAAAGATATTTTTTCCTATTTATCCTGTAATTATCGTGTTTACAGGAGTTTATTTGATGGATTGATAGAAATTAAGCAATATGATTATAAGGATGAATTATATACCATTCAAAATTTTTTAGCGATATCCAAGAAAATAATCAATTGATTAGAAACTGGAGATGCGGAATGATCTTTATCCGAAAGGTTGTGTGTCAAGCTAAATCCAGGCCCCATGAGCACCATGACTGAAGATATTCGAAAATACGATTTCATTGATGCGTTACGAGGATATGCAATTCTATTGGTACTCCTCGTGCATTCATCCCAATCCGTCACCCCAATTAACCAAACGCTTCAGCTGCTCATGAGTAACGGCGCCCGCGGGATACAGCTCTTTTACATAGCCAGCGCATTGACCCTTTGTATGTCTTGGCGGTTCAGAAGCAAGCATGAAATATCTCCCTTTCGCGATTTCTTTCTTCGGCGGTTTTTTAGAATTGCGCCGATGTTTTATGTGGCGATTGTGTTCTATGTCCTGTTGTACGGTTTCTCGCTGAGATATGGTTCACCCAATGGCATCGAATGGTGGTTTGTGCCGCTTACCGCACTATTTCTCCATGGATTTCACCCAGAAACGATCACCTCGGTGGTGCCCGGAGGATGGTCAATCGCGGTCGAGATGAACTTTTATCTTGTACTACCACTTCTTTTGCACCATCTCACAA
>JAPLJE010000259.1:0-6734 GCA_026388755.1 Deltaproteobacteria bacterium
CAAGCTGATGGAAATTGCCGGCAAAGCCGCCGAAGGCGTTTTCTGTTTCTCAAAGCCTATGATTGAATATCTGCCGGCTGCCAAAGCATTTGTCGACAGTTACAAGAAAAAATTCAATCAGGACCCCGGTCCTTACTCTGCACTGTCTTATGACGGCATGAACCTTCTGGCGGATGCCATCATAAGAGCCGGCGCCGCGGACAAGACCGCCATTATAAAGGCCCTGAAAGAAACCAAGGAATTCAAGGGAATTGCCGGTCCCATTTCCTTTAAAACCGATAACACCTTGGCCAGAAGCAATTTTGTTGTTCTGATTGTCAAGGGAACCAAATGGGCGCTTTATAAATAATTGAATTGAATTATTTTTATAACCGGCATACGGCAGATCCACATCAAAAATGGTGATGCTGTATGCCTTTTTTTTCGAGTAATAGGTTCTTTTTGTGGCAGATATGGATATTATCCTATTGTTTCTGAAACCCGGATTCCGGGTTTTTATGTGGCTGCCGGACATGAAGGCGATGGAATCGGGCTTTCTCTGATAACAGGGAAACTGATGGTGCAGATCATAACCCGTGAACCCACGGACCTTGCCAATGAACCCCTCAGATTGGACCGTTTTGAGGGCAGGACTCTTCAAAATCATGGATAAAGGGTGTCGTTTTATTGAAGTTCAGTTTATAATGATGGGGTAGATAGATATTCATGGCCGAGCAGACATTGAATAATTGGGGGGAAGATGACGGTATATCAATGGACTGGAAAAGACAAGAAGGGTAAATCTCAGAAAGGGGAGATGGAAGCGGCCAGTGAGCAGGCTGTAAAGGCTCATCTGGGAAGACTTAACATAACGCCATCCCGCGTGAAGGAAAAGCCTAGAGATATTTTTGAAAATATTGCATTTCTTCAGCCCAAGGTTGTTGAAAAAGATGTGATCTTATTCGCCAGACAGTTTTCCACAATGATTGATGCCGGGTTGCCTATTGTTCAGTGTCTGGAGATTTTACTCAGCCAGCAGGAAAACAAGACTTTCAAAAAGATGCTCATAAATATCAAAGAATCTGTTGAAAGCGGCTCCACCCTGGCGGATGCGCTGAAAAAATTTCCCAGGCAGTTTGACGACCTATTTGTGAACATGATTGCCGCCGGAGAAGTCGGAGGTATTCTGGACACAATTCTAAGGCGGCTGTCCGGATACATGGAAAAGGCTGCCAAACTGAAGTCCCAGGTAAAAGGTGCCATGACCTATCCCCTTGTCACCCTGGTCATTGCCTTTATTGTGCTGGCTGTCATTCTGGTATTTGTTATTCCGGTTTTCCAGCAGATGTTCGCCGATTTCGGCAAAGAACTGCCCTTGCCCACTCAGATAGTTGTTGCCTTGAGTAATTTTGTTAAAAGCAAGATTCTTTATATTCTTGGCGCCATGGTCATTTTTATTTTTGCTTTCAGACGATTTTACAAAACGGCAAAAGGCCGGATTCTTGCTGACAGGCTCGTGTTGTCGGTGCCTGTTGTCGGCATGCTGATTCGAAAAGTCTCGGTAGCCAAATTCACCCGCACCATGGGCACCATGCTGGCCAGCGGGGTTGCCATATTGGATGCGCTGGATATTACTGCCAAAACTTCCGGTAACAAGACAATCGAGGGCGCCCTTTACAATGTGCGCGCTTCAATTGCAGAGGGGCAGACCATGGCTGAACCGCTGTCTGAAAGCGGCGTTTTTCCCTCAATGGTCTGTTCAATGATCTCTGTGGGTGAATCAACCGGCGCGCTGGTGATTGAACCCTTTATGCTGGTTTTTTTAGGTGTAACCATCGGGGGGCTTGTTGTTGCTATGTATTTGCCAATCTTCAAACTGGCCGGTGCGATTTCCGGCTGATTCAGACAAAAGATAGCCTGCAATTCTAATGGATACTCCTGTTCCCAGTGACAATGATCTTCAGAAAAAAATTAAATGGTTGATGCTCTTCAGAGTTATTTTTACCGTCTTTCTTCTGGGATCTACAATCTCTGTTCATTACAGGCAGCAGATCGTCTCCCAGAACACTTCCCTGGAATTTTTATATGGCATTATTGCCGGCGTATTTATCCTCTCGATTGGATATGCCGTCACTCTTCGATATGGAATGAATCTTCTGAGGATAGCCTACCTTCAGATTATTTTCGATACAATCATAGTTTCTTTGATTATATTTGCAACAGGCTGTTATTCTAGTATTTTTTCGTTTTTATATATCCTGGTAATCGTGTACTCAAGCCAGTTGTTTTTCAGGAAAGGCAGTATGTTTATTGCTGCCTTATCGAGTATCCAGTATGGCCTGATGATAGATCTCGAGTATTACGGTATTCTGAAACCTTTTGTCGATGTCCGGTCACAGCTTGCGGATGATCTGACTCAGGTGACGTACAAAATTGTCATTACCATGATCGCCTTTTTCGCTGTTGCATTTTTAAGTAGTCTTCTGGCTGAACAGGCCAGGTCTTCCAGGAAAAAGCTGATAGACATGGAAGAGCATGTCCGTCGTGTCGACCGCATGGCTTATATGGGGGAAATGGCCGCTGGGCTGGCCCATGAGATCAGAAATCCGCTGGCATCCTTGACCGGATCTATTCAGATGCTGAAAGAAGAGCTTCAATTCCATCCCGGTCAGGAAAAACTGATGCGAATTATTATGAGAGAGGCGGACCGGTTAAGCATACTGTTAAGCGATTTTTTGCTGTTTGCCAGGCCCCCGTCGGGTAATGTAACGGAATTTTTCGTTGAGGATGTTCTGCTTGAGACCTTGGGCCTGTTTGAAAGAGATATGAGCTATTGCCGGCGGGTTTCAATAACAACAGATCTGATCTCCGGTGTTCGAATTGCCATGGATCCGATTCATTTTCGCCAGATTCTCTGGAATCTTCTTTTGAATGCTGCTGAAGCCATTCCGGATCAGGGGAAAATCCATATCCGCATGCAGAACCAGCAAAATAAGTATGTGGAGCTCCGTATCGCGGATACGGGCCATGGCATATCGCCTGAACACATCAATTTGATTTTCAACCCATTTTTTACCACAAAACCTGCCGGGACGGGGTTGGGACTCGCCGTTGTTCATCGCCTTTTGGAAACATATGGAGGTTCCATGGACGTGGAGAGTCAAATTAACGAGGGTACGGTTGTGACTCTGAAGATTAAAAAAGTAAAATAATGAGGTCAGGGGTCAGGGAATCGTAATTGGCAATAAACGCATCCGTCACCCGTCATCTGATTGCCTTTCAGGAGGGTTTTAGTGAAAAAACGGCTCATATTGATGGGGGTTCTATTGCTTTTGGTGGGTGTGGGTTCACTGGTTTTCTGGGGCCAGCACCAGCAACGCAGTGCGGATCTGTACTATTCGGGAACACTGGAATCCACCCAATCGAATCTGTCCTTTCTGGTATCGGGAAGGGTCAAACAGGTTAATCTGGATGAGGGACAGACTGTGAAATCCGGGCAGTCTATTGCCGAACTGGGGCAGGAAGAATTTATGGCCCGACTGGAACAGGCTCGGGCCAACATGAATCAGGCAATCGAAAACCGCAAACAGCTTGAGATCAGCCTTGAAATATATCAGAGTACCCTTCCGGCAGAGGTCAGCCGGGCGGAATCCGCGGCTAAGGCTGCGGCTGCACTGCTTGCTGAGCAGGAAAGGGGAAACCGGGCCCAGGATGTCGAGCGGGCCAGATTGTCTTTTCAGGAAGCTGAAATTACGTTGGATGATGCCCGGAAAGATAAACACCGGTTTGACGATCTTTTTCAAAACGGATACATTGCTGAAAAAGAACGGGATGGGGTTGCGCTGAAATATGAAACAGCCGTAAAAGCCAGGCAACGCGCCGCGGAGGCATTTGACCTTGCTAAAGAAGGATTCCGGAAGGAATCTATTGATGCCGCACGGGCCAGGCTTTCTGAAGCGCAGGCCGCACTGCTGCTGTCAAAAGGAAATCTGAAAAAAATCGAGGCCACCAAGGCCGATATTCAGGCATCCATTGCTCGAATCCAATCTTTAGCATCCGCATTGAATCTGGCGGAAATTCAGCTTGGGTATACCCGACTCCTTGCGCCTTTTGATGCCATGCTGACCAGCCGAAATGTCGAACCTGGAGAAGTGGTGTCGCCGGGACGTGAAGTCATCTCTTTGGCCGATCTTTCCCGGATTGACCTGAAGGTGTTTGTGGATGAAACGCAGATCGGCAAAATCCGGCCTGGACAAAAGGTAGAGGTTAAAATCGATACCTTTCCGGACAGAAAATATGACGGATTCGTATCCTATATTTCGCCCGAAGGCGAGTTTACGCCTAAAATCATCCAGACCCGAAAAGAGCGGGTGAAACTGGTGTATCTGGTAAAGATTTCGTTGGCCAATCCCAATATGGAATTAAAATCCGGAATGCCTGCCGATGCCTGGTTTAGATAAGACGGACCTTCCGCTGAAGAATCTGAACACTGATGATCCCCCGATCCTTCTGGTGGATCAGGTATCCAGGCGTTTTGGGAAGGTAGAGGTGGTGTCTCAAGTTTCTTTTTCGGTTCAGACGGGATCCATTTTCGGGTTTGTGGGATCGGACGGGGCCGGCAAAACCACGTTGCTTCGAATGATTGCCGCCATGATTCGGCCCTCAACGGGTCGGATTCAAATCGGCGGACTGGATGTGGTTCAGGATAGAGTTCGGGTGAAGGAACTGATTGGTTATATGCCCCAGCGCTTTGGATTGTATACGGATCTGACGGTTGCAGAGAATATGGATTTTTTCATGGATATTTTCGGGATTTTCGGAACCGAAAGAATAAAGCGAAAAGATCAGTACCTGGGGTTTTCCAATCTGACGCCGTTTCAGGACCGGTTGGCCCGGGATCTTTCCGGAGGGATGAAACAGAAACTGGGGCTTGCCTGTGTGCTGGTGCATCAGCCGAGAGTGCTGATTCTGGATGAGCCGACCAACGGCGTGGATCCGGTTTCCAGAAAGGAGTTCTGGGAAATACTCTCCGCAATGCGGAAAGAGGGGATGACCATCCTGGTATCAACGTCCTATTTGGATGAAGGCGAGAAATGCGATCAAATCATCCTGATGCATAATGCGCATGTTTTGGATCAGGCCACGCCGGCCGCGTTTCGTGCAGACTTTTCCACACTTGAACAGGCAATGATCCATCGCATTGAGGCCGCAGACAAGATTCTTTCTGGGGAGCATTTTGACATCTGAAGCCGTTGCCGTTCAGAATCTGGTCAAGCGCTTCGGCCGCTTTGTCGCTGTTGACCAAATTTCTTTTTCGGTTCTGAAAGGTGAGATATTTGGTTTTCTGGGGCCAAATGGCGCGGGTAAATCCACCACCATTCGCATGCTTTGCGGCATTATCACACCATCGTCCGGTGCGGGACATGTGACTGGCCTGGATATTTTTACCCAGTCCGAGGAAATCAAACACAACATCGGGTATATGTCTCAGAAATTTTCCCTGTATGAAGACATGACCCCGTTTGAAAATATCCGGTTTTATCTGGGAATTTACAGCGTTCCTCTGGAAAAATGGAAAGCGCGAACCCATTGGGCACTGGAGATGACCCGGCTTGAAAACGAGAAAAATCGCCTGACCCGGGAACTGCCTCCGGGATGGCGCCAGCGCCTGGCTCTGGGATGTGCCCTGCTTCATGAGCCCCAAATACTCTTTCTGGATGAGCCGACATCCGGAGTTGACCCCATTACCCGAGGACATTTCTGGGCCTTTATCCGGCATCTGACCACAACCGGCGTTACGGTGTTTGTGACCACCCATTACATGGATGAAGCACAGCACTGCGATCGGGTGGTTATGATCAACGAAGGAAAAATCGTGGTTTCCGGCCCTCCTTCCCGGATTGTCCAGGATATGTTCCCGGAGAGAACGGATGCGGATCTGAACGATGTCTTTATTCAACTGATGACCCGGAACCGCTCATGAATCTGATCAAAATTCAGGCCGTCAGCCGAAAGGAATATTATCATCTGATCCGGGATTTCCGAAGCCTGTATCTGGCTTTTATCATTCCGCTGCTTTTGATATTATTGTTCGGCTATGCGCTCAGCCTGGATGTGGACAATATTCAGGTTGTGGTGGTGGATCATGATCAAACCGACCTGAGCCGGGACTTGATTCGAAGACTGGACGCTTCTTCCTATTTTCATGTCATTGGCCAGGTTGCAGATGACCGGATGGCCAGCCGCTATCTGGATGACGGCATGGCGTCCGTGGCAATTATCCTGGCTCCAGGGTGGACTGCGGACATTCGGGCGGACCGGGAAAGCCCGGTTCAGATTCTGATCGATGGCAGCGACCCCAATTTTGCCGGCATTACCAGAAGTTATCTGACGGCGTTCATGCTGCGATACAATCAGAATCAGCTCCTTGACTTTCTGAACCGTCAGGGAATGGAGCCCATTTATCCGCCGGTTGAAGGCCGCATCCGAGTATGGTTCAATGAGGACCTGGAAAGCCGCAACTTTATAATTCCCGGCATTATCGCCATCATCATCATGATCGTGGGCGCCATGCTCACTTCTCTGGTGGTTGCCAGAGAATATGAAAATGGAACCATGGAAACCATCCGTTCCCTGCCGGTGCCTGCAGCGGAGTTTTTAATCGGAAAGGCCATTCCGTATTTCATCATTGGTCTGATTGATGTTTTGGTGGCGATCCTCATGGGTCAGCTTCTCTTTGGCGTGGTCATGAAGTC
>JAPLJE010000259.1:6756-7874 GCA_026388755.1 Deltaproteobacteria bacterium
GATCCTCATGGGTCAGCTTCTCTTTGGCGTGGTCATGAAGTCGAGCTTCTGGCTCATGATACTGGCCTCATCCCTATATCTGGGTGTGGCGCTCAGCCTGGGGCTTCTGATATCCAGCGTTACCCAGTCCCAGCTTGTCGCCAATCAACTGGCGGTACTGATTACCTATCTGCCGTCGCTGCTTCTGTCCAACTTCGTCTTTCCCGTGGAGAACATGCCCGGGATTCTTCAGTTAGTTACCCGGATTGTTCCGGCCACATATTTTATCGATATTCTAAATGGATTGTATCTGCGAAACCTCGGGCTTTCGACGCTATGGCCCAGCTATCTGATACTGACGATCATGTTTGGGGCGCTTTCGGTTTTGAATCTGATTGTCCTGAAAAGGGAAGGGCTTTAGATGACCCTGAAAGGACGGAAACCATGAACTGGATTCGGGTCAGAGAACTGGTCCGAAAGGAATTCATCCAGCTGTTCCGGGATAAAAAGAACCGGCCTTTGTTGATTATTGCGCCGCTCGTACAGCTCATTCTGTTTGGCTATGTGGTATCAACCGATGTCCGCGATATCACCGTCGGTCTGCTGGATCTCAGCCGAACTCCGGAAAGCCGGATGCTGGTTGACGCCATTGGCGGAAACAAGACCTTTCGCATCACTGATATTATCGAAAGACCCGGGGATCTGGACCAGCTTCTGCTGATGCGCAAAGTCAATCTGGGGATCAAGATTCCGCCGGATTTCAGCGCTAAAATCCGTAAAGGGCTAACAGCTGAAGTTCAGATTCTGGCGGATGGCAGCATGAGCAATATGGCGGCTGTGCGGATATCCTATATGCTTACGGTTCTGGAGCGATTCAACAATCAGGTGATCCGGGAGCTTCATCCCGTAAAAATGAGTTACGGAAAGGCCGATGATAGGATTCGTACCTGGTATAACCCCAATCTGGATAGCCGCAATTTTTACGTTCCCGGTATTGTGGCTTTTCTGATCATGCTGCTGGTCATGCTCCTGACCTCGATGGCCATTATCCGGGAAAAAGAATCCGGAACCATGGAACAGCTCATGGTAACGCCCTTAAAACCCCTTGAGATGATCCTGGGAAAAACCATTCCCTTCAT
>JAPLJE010000511.1 GCA_026388755.1 Deltaproteobacteria bacterium
CCTTCACTGTTTCGGGTCCATATCCGCTTCGATTTCACATGAACTGAAAAATGCCCTGGCCATCATTAATGAAAATGCCGGACTTCTGGAAGATTTGTCTTTCATGGCGGAAAAAGGCCTGCCCCTCGATCCTACAAGGCTTAAAAACTTAGCCGCCAGCATCAGCAAGCAGATTCAGCGTGCTGACGGGATTATCCGAAATATGAACCGTTTTGCCCACAGCGCCGATGAGCCGGTTAAATGCATTGATCTGGGAGAAACTCTGGCACTGACCGTCGCGCTGTCTTCCCGACTGGCTGCCATGAAGAGCGTCACGCTGAATTTTAAACCACCACCAAAACCGATACACGTGACGACCCGTCTTTTTTACCTTCAAAATCTTATCTGGCTGTGCCTCAAGGAAATCTTTGAAAGAGCAGGCGCGGAAAAAGAAATTACCCTTACCCTTCGATCGCTGCCGGAAGGCGCTGCTATCATTTTTTCACCCATCGATGCTCCGGTATCCGATGCCAGAACCATTGACCTGCTCTATTACCTGAAGGCTGCTCTTTCCGCCGATCCGCAATACCGGGAACTGCACATCACACTGCCTGTTGACATGAATGCCTGTTGAAAAATTTTCTGACATCAACCGAATTCAAATTTTAACATACCACCTCAGGAGGCTCTTATGACAGAAAAAGTATTGCTGGTTGATGATGAAACGGATTTCCTGAGCATCATGTCCGAACGGATGAAAGCTCGGGGCATGGACGTTTCCACCGCTACTTCCGCCAAAGAAGCGATTCAGCTGGCCGAATCAGAATCGTTCGATGCCATTATCCTGGATTTACAGATGCCGGGAATGGATGGGCTGGAAGCGCTGAAAGTGCTGAAAGCCAAAAAACCTGAGATTCAGGTTATTCTTCTGACCGGTCATGCAACAATTGAAAAAGGCGTAGAGGCCATGAAGCTGGGAGCAATGGACTTGATGGAAAAGCCAGCGGACTTGAAAACACTGGCTGAGAAAATCAAAAAAGCTCAGGCAAAGAAAATGATTCTGGTAGAAAAGCAGACCGAGGAAAAGATGAAAGAGCAGGAGATCGAAGCCGGAAAACTAACATCCGTTGGAGAACTTGCTTCGGGCATTGCCCATGAGATCAACAATCCCATTGCCATAATGGTTGAAGAAGCCGGATGGCTCAGCGACTTGCTGAATGATGAAGACCTCGGAAATCCCCAGAATCTGGAAGAATTCCGCCGGGCGTTGAATCAAATTAAAGCCCAGGGCGGAAGATGCAAGGATATCACTCACAAACTGCTCTTTTTTGCCAAAAAAACCGATTCCAGGGTGCGTGAAGTTCAGATCAACAATATTATCAAGGAGATTGTCAGCATTTCGGAAGAGCGGGCAAAAGACAGCAACGTCAAAATCGTCACAAAGTTGGATCCGGAACTTCCAAATATGGCTGCATCGCCTTCAGAAATGCAGCAGGTGATGCAGAATCTCGTCAACAACGCCATCGACGCCATTGGAACCGGAGGGGGAAGTATCGAAATCACCAGCAGACGCAATGGCGAGTTTGTGACAATTGATGTGGCCGATACCGGGCAGGGTATTCCGGATGCGTTGATGAATCGCATTTTCGACCCTTTCTTCACCACCAAACCTGTGGGAAAGGGGACGGGCCTGGGGCTGTCGATCTGTTATGGAATCATCAAAAAAATGGGCGGCGATATCACCCTTGACAGCAGCGTGGGAGTTGGCACTACTTTTCATGTTCATCTCCCGGCGCCAAAGAGCGAAAATCAAAGTCATCAATAATTGTTCAAATTAGTAAAGAATTTTTTCCGATGATAATAAACAAATGGATTGCCGGATCG
>JAPLJE010000802.1 GCA_026388755.1 Deltaproteobacteria bacterium
CCTTTTCTTTTCAAGGGATTTGAATTTACCCTTCCCTTGTCATTCAAACCAATTCCTGTCCGTGACTTAACCGAGGTTAGCGGCAGGGTCAAGATGTATTTTAAAAAAATCCAGGGCATTTTCATGCAAGAGCTTTGACAGAAGCGTTTTTGGCAGGGACATTTCTGCAAGGCGCTTGATTTCCCGATCCCAGGCATAGGGCAAATTGGGAAAATCGGTTCCAAACATAATGCGATCCGGACGTAAATCCGAAAGTTTGGGAACGGTGGGGCAGGGAAGGTAATCGGCCAGCATCATGGTGGTATCCAGCCACAGGTTGTCGAATTGTTCCAGCATGCGAACATAATCTTCAAATTCATCCGCACCCAGATGCGGAACGCAAACCCGAAGATCCGGATAATCCCGAAGCACATTCCGAACAAAGCCGGATTGGCAGATATGATGGGGGTCACAGAGGTAGGCCGGGCTTTTGGGCTCCCGGCCCGCGTGAATGACCAGCGGCCGGCCATGGTCGCTGCAGACCTGATAGATAACTTTCATGGACTGGCTCTGCATATCAAAGCACTGCACATGGGCATGCAGTTTTACGCCTTTTAATCCCATATTAAAGCCTTCGATCAGAATATTTCCGGCCTCCGGCTCTCCCGGATATACGGTGGCCATGCCGGACAGCCGGTCATGACGGGCGCAGAGAGACGCCATATAACGATTCAGACCCCTCGCAACGCCGGGTTTATGGGCATATTGCAGACCGATGATGTGGGAAACCCCGTGATCGAAAAGAAACGACAGGATTGCTTCGGATCCAAGCTTATAGCGGATCGGCCAGCCGTAGGTATCAAACCATTGCCAGACCGCCTCAAACAGTTTATCCGGAAACAAATGAACATGGGCATCGATGACCGGTGGAAGGTTTTGTGGCAGTATGTCGTCTTCAAGGTCGGCAAACACCGGAAGCGAGGGATGCAACATCATTCAGCGAGACCTTTCTAAATCCAGATAGGGAAGCAGAGTTTTAAGATTTCGGCAGTAGCGATTTTCCGCAAGATCCTGATGCAGCGGACCCAGTGTGTACCAGTGTGTATGGAATCCGGAAGAGGGTGAGGGTCTGCGCGCTGCTATCCAATAATACCGAGTTGGCAGCAAAGACGTCATCCCGGTAAGGGCCTCCGACGCTTCCGGCCTTGATCCAATAACGAGAGCCAGGATTCAGCGAAATCGTCAATGACTTGCCGGCATCCGGTTTGTAAATCAGGACATCTTTCAGAGTCGGCATTCCCTTTGTTTCCAAAAGTTCATATACGGTCGGAATATGGTCATGTCCGCTGAAAATCAGTTTTTTGGGGAAAGAACGCCAGGCTTCAAGGCACCCCAAGAGAACGGCTTCATCAAGATAGTTAAAATAGGTGATGGACGGCGTCATTCCGGGGCCCGGAAGATGAAACGGGCTGTGATGCAGGATCACCATCTCCGCGGTTTCGATGGACAGCGGCAGGGAAAGCAGATACTCCAACGCGCCGGGAAGGGTTGACAGAAGCCCTGAATTATAGGCGCTGGCCTGCATTCGGTCTAACTGGTGCGGATGATCCGAAAAAAGACCGGCGACCATCAGGTCATGATTTCCAGCGACCGTTGGCAAATTCAGGGAACGCATGCGGGTCAGGGTTTTATCGCCGAATGGAAGCCATCCCACCAGGTCTCCCAGGCAATAAACGCTGTCCGGCTGTATTTGCCGGTAATGCTGAATCACGGCCTCAAGGGCAAAGTAATTGCCGTGAATATCGCCGAAAAAATAGGTGTTCATGGCAAAACATCCCTTCGACATTCTGCGGTGCTTCTGTTAATATGAATGAACTTGACATCGGCATCATCATAATGGATAGATTGTATGAATTCAATTTATTTGTGCTTATGTCTACGAATGCCGTGGCTGACTGCAATTGAACGTGGGGCATCATGGAAGCAATGTGGGGACACTTTCTGACAAAAATTGTTTTGGTCATGATGGGGGGAGGCCTGGGATCGCTGAGTCGGTATGGGATTACGCTGCTGTCGGTAAAACTCTTTGGCTTCCGGTTTCCCTGGGGAACACTGATAGTCAATCTCACGGGATGTTTTTTGATCGGCCTGTCCTTTGCGCTTGCCGAGCGCAGTTCGCTGATGAATCCGACTGTAAGGCTTTTTTTTGTCACAGGTTTTTTGGGAGGGCTGACCACTTTTTCCACATATGGATATGAAAGTTTTAACGCCATTTATATGGGAAATCAATGGATAGCCATCGGAAATGTGGTGTTCAATAATGTCGCTGGGCTCATTCTGGTGTATTTGGGTTTCAGGTTGGGGAACATTTCCTGATAAGGAGGGCAAGACGTGCCGGCATATAAAATCATAGAGATATTTACCAGCGAAGCCATTCGTTGGAAAGGAAAGCCCCTGTCCGATGCGATTGTTGAACATGTAAAGGGTAAAAAAATTGCTGCCCGCTGCATGGTCACAAGGGCCATTGAGGGCTGTTATGAAAATGGGGATATTGCATCTACAAGACTGGAAATATTATCCATGAATATGCCGCTGCGGATCACCATCATCCTTCCAGCAGCCCAGACGGAGAGCATTCTGCCCCAGATCGAGGAAATGGTCTCGGATGGCATCGTTGCGGTTCAGCATATTCAGGTTTTGTCTCATAAAACCGAAAGACAATTGATTCCCAAACACATCCGGGTCAAAGATGTCATGACGGTTTCTCCTTGCAAAGTCTCACTAAAGACGCCGGTCGATCAGGTCGTGGAACTTCTCCTGTCTTCACATTTTACGGGAGTTCCCGTGGTGGATGAAAAAAATCATCCCCAGGGTATTATCTCTCAGGGCGACCTGATAAGCCGGGCGAAAATGCCACTTCGTCTGGACGTTCTGGCATCGGCAAATGCTGACAGAATCAAATGCGTGATGCAATGTTTATCACAGATTCCCGCGGATAAAATCATGTCCAGTCCGGCCATCTGTATTCGGGAGGACAGATGGTTAGCCGAAGCCGTAGACCTGATGATGAAAAAAACGCTTAAACGCCTTCCGGTGATTGATACCGTCGGAGCGCTCTCAGGGATTCTGTCCCGGCAGGATATCTTTCACACCGTCGCCAGGGAGGTGCCGGACTGGAGAGCCTTCCATCATCAGAATGTTCAGGTGGGAAATATGCGCTGTGTCGCGGACATCATGCGCAGGGACATCCATACGGTTTTTCCCGAAACGCCGGTGATGGACATCATTCATATCATCGACGCCAATGATGTCCAGCGGGTTGCCGTGATTGACGCAGAGGGACGGTTCCTTGGCCTGATTTCAGACAAGGACCTGTTCAGTGTTTTTTCCAAGCATTCTGAAGGCATCTGGGAATTATTTGTCCGCAACCATCCCTTGATGGAAAAAAGAAAAAAAGCTGAGACGGTTCCGGATATCATGAACAAAACCGCAAAAGATGTTATGAACACGGAATGCATCACGGTTTTGGAAAATGCTTCCATAGATGAGGCGATTGGAATCATCGTCTCCCAGGGTATCAAGCGGCTGCCGGTCCTGGATGTTGAGGGCAAATTTAAAGGTCTTGTCAGCAGGGAATCTCTGATGCGAACCGGGTTTGGGTATGAAACAGAGCTCCCGACCGCACAGATAGGCAATGAACGTCAATGAAGAGAGCCAAATAAATTTGCTAAACGATAACAGGATTGAAGTCGAAAAATGAAAAACGGATTCGAATGAAATCCTGTTGACTTTATGAGATACGTTCGTTACAAATTTTGGTTAAATTGTGAAAAAATTCGATTTTTCAAGAAAATACAACATACCATTTAAAAGGCCTTATCATGGAACGAATTGCTTCAATTGTCCGACAAACCCTTGAAACCGACATTCAACTGACACTGAATCTGGATGGGACCGGAAAACGGGTCATATCAACCGGCATCGGCTTTTTCGATCACATGCTCACCCTCTTTACGGCTCACGGTTTTTTTGATTTGTCGGTTCAGGCTAAAGGCGATCTTCATGTGGATCTGCATCATACGGTGGAAGATGTCGGTCTGGTGCTGGGGGATGCGTTCGACAAGGCGCTGAGTGATCGAAAAGGCATTCAGCGTTATGGACATTCCGTGGTACCGATGGATGAAACGTTGACGGCCGTTACCGTTGATTTATCCAGAAGACCCTATCTGGTCTTTCAGGTTCCTGGGTCGTTTTCGGAATCCGACAGCCGCTTCGATGTCGGACTTTGCAAGGAGTTTTTTAGAGCGTTTGCAGTGCGTGCAGGCATGAACCTGCACATCAACGTATGGTATGGAGAAAACCAGCACCACATTCTGGAGTCCATGTTTAAGGCTGCCGGGCGTGCCCTTGATGGCGCTGTTTCCCTGGACGGACGCATCTCAGACATTCATTCTACAAAAGGTAATTTATAATATGAAAATATCTTGGAAGCGCACGGCACTGGGCATGGGTTTCATCCTCTTTTCGTGTTTGTTGCTGGGCTCATGCAGCACCTGGGCGATTCATCCGGAACCTGAACGTCAGGCATCGAATATCAAGAGTATTTTGATACTTCCTTTTCATGATGTATCAATGCTTTATGAGTCAAATATTCATGTCAGATGTTATCTTTGTGGTCAGGTCATGTCAACCGGATATGTACCGGATTCTGCAGGGCCTTATCTGACATCCGAGCTTATCTTCCTGATGGAAAAACAACAAGGGTACACCATTCTTTCTTCGGACGGATCACAGGACCTGCTTTCCGGCATGATGTCCGGCCCCGACAATGATGCGGCTGCTGCATATCTGAATCTTTATATCGACACCGGAAAACGGGTAGGGGCCGATGCCTTGCTCATCGGCCACATTTTTCGCTTCAATGATGATACTGCTTTGCGTTATGCAAAAGAAAGAGTACAGTTTGGAAAACCTATTGCTGTCTTTCAATTGCAACAAAAAAAGTTGGCAGAAATGGTAACCGAAATTACCA
>JAPLJE010000097.1:0-5484 GCA_026388755.1 Deltaproteobacteria bacterium
TCCCACTCAGCCGAGGTTGAGCCCAAACCTAACAGTAACAAATTATTGAAAAAAATAATTTGTTACTTAGAAGGTCGTACTAAAAAATCGCAGATGAACACAATGTGTGGTATGTTCATCTTAATTTAACTCAAACCGTTACAATAAAGGAAAAACATTATGAAAAAAATTGCGATTATTATTGTAGGTCTGTTGCTGATGGTTAGCTATGGGTGCAGCAATGAAGATTCGAAAAAAGCTGTGGAAAAAACCAAAGATGCCGCATCCGCCACCAAGGAAGCGGCTGTTGAGGTAAAGGACAAAGCTGTGGAAATGACCAAAGAGGCCGTGTCCGCCACTAAGGAAGCGGTTGTTGAGGTAAAAGACAAAGCTGTGGAAATGACCAAATAGTATAGTCCCCGATTCTCTTTAATCATTTAACGTGCATAAAAACCCAACAAAAACATCCTTCGGGCAAGCAGCAGATGTTTATATTCTGCAGGATAGAAGATGACATACGAATTTGATGGCAAGAAGTACGAGAAGGCATCCAGTCATCAAGTGGAGTGGGGAGAAAAGCTCATTGAGGAGCTTGCTCTTGAAGGAACAGAGCGGATACTCGACCTTGGATGTGGCGACGGAACATTGAGTGTTCAGCTTGCCAGGCTCGTCCCCAACGGCGAGGTTATAGGCTTCCGTCGAAGAGTATAGGACATAGGTGGAAGGTGCTGGCTTCCATAGCGCCGAGGTTTGGGGAGAGAATGCTGACAGGTTCTTTCCAGACGCGGAAGCAATAACAAGGTGGATCGACCAGCCCAGCCTTGTACCGTTTATAGCTTGCGTTGCGGAGCAAGACAAAACGTCTTTTAGGGAGTTTGTTGTCAGGAGGATGATCGAAGAGACAAAACAAGCCGACGGCAGATGCTTTGAAACCTTTCGTCGAATCAACTTGCTTGCTCGAAAATGAAAGCCGCAGAAAACTACAAAGAAGTTTTTTGGGTAATTGAACGGTGTAAAAAATGACCGACAAAAACCGGCTTTACTATCTCGACAATCTCAAAGTCTTACTGATATTTCTGGTTATCATACATCATGTCGGGCAGGCATACGGGTCGACAGGCGGAGCTTGGTTTTATTCATATCCTGGTGATCGAGTAAAATCGTTGAGGCTTTTATTTCAGTTTGATGCTTCGTTTTTTATGGGGCTTTTCTTCTTCATATCAGGATATTTTCTGCCTGCGTCATTCGACCGCCCCGCTAATCGAAAATTTATCACCGACAAACTGATCCGCTTCGGTATTCCGCTTCTGTTTGCCGCTTTTTTCATGATTCCCGTTATGGAATATGTAAAATATGTGTATTATACGAGCCACATCGGTTTTCGGGATTTTTACATCCAGCACTGGTTCGGATATGTCCCGAATGCGGCAAGCCATCATTGTATTTTCAACTTTGGTCATTTGTGGTTTATCGAACATCTGTTCGTCTACTCGATTCTCTATGCCGCCATCAGGACGGTGCTGCAAAACTGCGCGCCTTCCCTGTCGATCTCCAAGATCCGGGACGTGCGGCTGTATAGCATCCTCCTATATATCGCGGCCCTTGGGTTGATCACCCATCTCATGCGGACATCGTGGGGTTTCCCTATCGATCGCTGGATTCTCTTTCTCGGATTTATCGCGATGGAGCCGGCACACATTCCACAGTATCTTTCTCTTTTTATTCTTGGCATTTTTGCATACAGATGTTCTTTTTTAGAGTCCCTCTCTACACCCCGTAATATACTCTGGCTTGTACCCGGCCTGGGCATCCATATTATCACTGTTGTCCAACTATACAGCACAGGCCGCCAATCTGCCTACTTCCTTTGGGAATACAGAGAGGCGCTTCTGTGTGTCGGGGTTTGTATCGGACTTCTTGCTCTGTTTAGAACTTATTTTAATCGTACGGGACATATCGTGCAATTTTTCGCGGAAAACGCATATGGGGCATACATCATCCATGTACCGGTAGTAGTTGCGCTCCAGTATGCATTTGACCCTGTGCAGGCAGGTGCTTTTACTCTTTTTGTTATTGTATCGTTTCTTTCAACAATAGGATCATTCTTTTCCTCATTCCTTATACGGCTCATCCCTGGTATGAAGCGGGTTTTGTAAAAGGTGATAAAGATGGGGGGGGAATAGGGACACTGTAAGGTTTTAAGGTTTCGCAAGGAAACAACAGGGACGCGTTTTCATTCTTCACACATTGCACAAATGGAGGCAAAAGACTTTATATTGGTGCTCCCAAGTTTCACCAGACTTCGCTTCGCTATCAGGTGACCTTTGAGTTGGGCAAAATCCACCTATTCGATCTTTGACTTGACATTGGAAATTTATGTAATTACAATGTGATCACTTTTTGAGGAGGTGACACTATGAGGGCGCGTGTAATAAAAATTGGTAATTCACAGGGGTTGCGTATTCCAAAGCCTATCCTTGTACAAACAGGAATCATGGATGATGTTGAAATAGAGGTTGAAAAAAATCAAATCATTATCCGGCCTGTTAAAAATGCTCGGGATGGATGGGATATGGCTTTCAAAATGATGGGAGAAAAAGGCGATGACGAACCCCTTATCGACGAAAAAAACATTTCACATTCTTGGGATGAGGAAGAATGGCAGTGGTAGTGAAACGCTTTGACGTTTACTTGGTGAGTCTCGACCCCACTGTTGGGTCGGAAATTCAAAAAACCAGACCATGCTTAGTTGTGTCACCCGATGAAATGAACCTGAATATTCAAACCGTTATCATCGCGCCAATGACTTCTACAAGCAAAGATTACCCTACCCGCATATCTTGTTTATTTAGAAAGAAGCAAGGCCATATCGTTTTGGATCAGATGCGAACGATAGATAAAACACGACTTATTAAAAGGCTTGGAACGATTGATTCAAGGGCCCAATTAGACGTTATTTCAGTATTGCAGCGGATGTTTGCATTTTAAAGACCGCCCAACCAACGGATAAGATTGTGGTTCGCTTCGCTCTCACAATCTAACCTTGTTCGTTAGCAGGAATTTGCTCATAGGAGGGGGCTATGTATAGATGTCGCGTTCTTCTCAGTGCCATGCTGCTGACATTGTTCGGGGCTACTGTTTCGGCTCAACAGGCGGCTGAGCCCCAAGGCCAGTTTGTCATCGTCAACGGTCATCGCCTTTGGTATCGAATTGCAGGACAGGGAAGTCCACTTCTCTTAATCCCTGGCGGTCCAGGTTCTTCCCACACATACTTCTATCCCGGTCTCGAGCGCCTCGCGGATTCCTTTCAGCTTATCTTCTTCGATGCGTTCGGGCAGCGGCATTGCCCTTGCGGGACAGGACAATGTGGCGATTGACAAGGTACGGCTGGATTTTAATGCCGCATTTAATGAAGGCAAAGCCGAAGCGCTGGATCAACTAATTGATCTCAATGGCATTTGGCTGCCGCCTGAAAAGCCGGCTATTGTTGGCAAAGACAACATCGTGAAAAGGTATTCAGACTATTTTAATAGCGTGCGTTTGAAGTTTGAGCTGAAACCCGGTGATATACAGCTGTGTGATGGTTGGGCATTCATGAGTGGTGATTTCAGCAGGGCCGATACGCCAAAGGCAGGCGGTACAGCCAGGCATGTCTCCGGCCATTATCTGTTTGTCCTAAAAAAAACAGCCGGATGGCACATGGAAGATAGCTCGTGATATCTGGAATGAGACGGTGACACCAGAAAGATGTCGAATATACAGTAGAGACAATGATCATGAGCAAATCGTTGGTTTCTGAATTATTGGCAGACGCAACATCCCGGAGGATTGTTCCCGCCTTGAGCACAGGCGTCATAGCAGCCATCCTGTATGTCATCTTTGAGCTCTTATTTGCCGCAATGATCTATTCGGGAAGCCTCTCCAGCTTGGCAACCCGCGGCGCAGGGCTGACACTCTGCGGTGGGTTCCTGATCTGCCTGTTCGCCGCCCTTACCAGCAGATTCAAAGCAACTGTCTCTATGCCGCAGGATGCTCCTGCTGCTGTCCTGTCAACCATGGCCCTGACAATCTCGGCAACCCTGGGGGAGAATGCCTCCATGGATGTCAAGTTCATGACTGTGGCTGCGGTGCTCACTCTCTCGGCGTTTTTGACCGGTGTGGTCTTCATTATCATAGGAAGGTTCCGCCTCGCCAACCTGCTCCGTTTTATGCCTTTTCCCGTTGTGGGCGGGTTCGTCGCCGGGATTGGCTGGTTATTCATTGTGGGTGGCATGGCCGTTATGTGTGGTATACCAGTTTCCCTGGATACGCTTTCGAGCCTGGCCGCTCCGGATATGATTCTCAAGTGGTTGCCCGGCTTGGTATACGGCGTGGTTCTGTTCGCGATCACGCTGCGGTATTCCCATGTCCTTATCCTTCCCGGATCGCTTGTTGCGGGCATGGCGCTTTTTTACGCTGCCATCGCCGTCGGCGGGATGTCCCTCGATGGCGCCAAAGCGGCCGGGCTCCTGGTTTCCGGTGTTCCGGCTGGGGGGCTCTGGCCTGCCTTCACCCTGAAGGACATGACCTTGATCAATTGGTCAGCGGTCTGGCAACAGTTGCCCGGCATCTTTGCGGTGGTCCTGGTTACCGTCGTCGGAATGCTGCTCAACATGAGCGGTATCGAGCTTGCGGCGGGGGAAGAAGTGGACATGAACGCCGAATTTATGAGCGGTGGCGTTGGCAACTGTCTGAGCGGTCTTGGGGGGTGTTTTCCGGGATATCCTGCAATCTCCCTTTCTCTTCTCGGCCTGAAAACCGGAGCTTGTACGCGACTTACAGGGATTGTTACCGCATTGATCGTGGGAGGGGTGCTGTTTATCGGTGGAAAGCTCCTGGAGTACTTTCCAAAGGCATTGCTCGGAGGAATGCTTCTGTTTTTGGGTTTTTCCCTGATTCACGAATGGATCGTGACGAGCCCTAAACGTATGCCATGGCCTGATTACCTCATCGTGGCCTCGATCTTCCTTGTGATAGGCGTTTTCGGGTTCCTGCAAGGCGTAGCATTTGGCCTCGTCGCCGCTGTGATATTCTTTGTGATTCGCTTCAGCCGTGTACCCGTGATCAAAAGCGAATTCACCGTTCTCAATCGCCGCAGTGTCAAAAAGCGCTCCGTGCCCCATCGCAAGCTGTTGATCGCGGGGGGAGCGCGTATCCGAGGCTATGAACTGACCGGCTACTTATTTTTTGGATCGGCCGCCACTCTTGTGGAATCACTTAAAAGTGCCCTCACCTCGGAGCAGCGCCCTGATTTTATCCTGCTCGATTTTTCTCATATTTCGGGTTTCGACATCTCTGCTGTCAACAACTTTCAGAGATTCGTACTCAATGCCAATGCGGCAGATACCGCCATTGTCGTCACTGCTGCGCCGGATCACTTCACCGAGGCTATTAAGCGGAGCCTGTCTAAAAGAGCCATGCAACACATCGTCTTTTTTCAAGATATTGACCACGGCCTGGAATGGT
>JAPLJE010000097.1:5575-6082 GCA_026388755.1 Deltaproteobacteria bacterium
TGTGCGATGAGCTTTTTCAGGAATCGGTGGATGATGTCATGACTTGCCTGGAGCAACAAGAGCGTTTCGAGCACCTGGTGGATTGTCTTTCCCCCTGGCTGGAGCATCGAGAGTATTCCATAGGGAGCGTTATCCTGGAGAAAGGTGAGCCGGCCGGAGGACTTTACCTCCTCACCGGGGGCACGGCCACCGAAAACGACCCGGACACGGGCGTTCGTCTGCGCAGTCTCGTGCCGGGAAACATTATGGCCGCCGCCGCCGCGTTCGATTGCTATACAGCTCCGGCCACAATCCGGGCCGATTCCGACTGCAAAATGGCCTTTTTGTCCCTGGATGCCCGCAAGCTGCTCGAACAGGAAGCCCCGAGCCTCGCCATCGCCCTTCACGGCTTTCTCATCCGATTCGGCAGCAAATAACGCCCGGTATTTCTCCTCGCTCTCCCGCAACGCCCCAATTTGCCAGATATCAGTGATATCACTGATCGCAATACTGATCGTGGTTGCCAGA
>JAPLJE010000085.1 GCA_026388755.1 Deltaproteobacteria bacterium
ACCTGCCACTGAATACCTGTATGCAGTTGAATACTTCCTCTGCTACAATTCCTTTCAGAATTCAGTACCAGAACTTCGGAACCCACACTATGTGATGTTTCAGTGTCTTACATGCAATAATTTCATGAACCTGATCATCCCTGAGGGTCGAAAATAATCGAACCTGGCGCTTAAGTATTTGTTATCCTATTCTTGAGTTTTGAGGAGGTTCAATTTTATTAACAATAGGGGATTGTCATTTTGCACAACTGCCGGATCAGGGCGCACCGGCGCGGGCTGGTAGTTGTGCTGATGGTCGGCGGCTTTCTGTGCGTGTGATGCTGCGGTAAAGATCACCCGCTTTTCCTCTTTCAAACCCTTCAGCCTTGAAGCGACATAGGCCGAATGATCCTTCATTGTTTCCGGTGTCCTGTCTAATGGCAAAGCTCATATCCTGGACTTTCAGGAAATTCGGCTGGAGACCGGGGTGCCCCGGAACGGCAAGTTTGCCTGCCTCATTGCCGTTTTCATCGACCGACCGTCTCCAAAGCATCCTCTGGCTTCAATACTTTCACCCCATGCAATACACAACCGAAAAGGTGGCCGAAATCGTGACGGTCGCCGGTGACAAAAATATCTACCTTCCTCTGGAGAGCCGCGGCAAGCACGGGCGCGTCCTTCTGGACCAGAGGCAACGCCGTCGCCCAGGTGACCCACTTGGGATGTGGTTCCGGAAGGATGTCCACCTGATTCATCAGTATGGTCAGGTCGGCGAGTTTTTGCAGCGCCTTATTATGAATATTCCTGAAGGCTTCCTCATGGGCAAAGGCGGATGTGCAGAGAGAACATTTTCCTGCCGCAGCCATACGGAACAGACCCCGGGAAATGCCTTGGGCGCTGTAAGCGGCCGTGAAAATGACATTTGCATCAAGAAACAGTTTCATTTTTTCAGGGTGCGATCAAGCAAGGACGCCTTCTCCGGCGTCATCTTGTCTTCTTCCAGGAAGGAAGCGATCCGTTCATCGCTGTAGATTTCAATCGGATAGACGCCCACCTGTCTCAGGATAATAGCCCCATCATCCGTTGCATCCACCATCAGCGGCGTTTCACCGCTGATGCCCACCCGCTGTAGAAGCGCCTTGGGTAATGAAACCTGTCCTTTTTTTCCTAATTTGACCAGTTGCATCTCTTTTCTCCAGGAAAAACGTTTTCCGGAAATCCGGATTATAGGAAATTATACCCATTGAGACGGCTCATGGCAAGAAAATTATCGCGTTTAATTTATCAATGAGTATAAACTTGAAAGGGCTGGGTATAAGGTATAATGTTGTTATCTCTTAAATCCCTTTTAAATTGACACTGCTGCAGTAGCAAGACCGGAAAGAATCAAGAAGTCCAGGGCAACCGTATGGAAATAGAAAGAGTCGTGATTACTGGGCTGGGAACGATAAACGCCATCGCAGGCAGTGTGCCTGAATTCCATGGTGCCTTGAGAAACGGCGTATGCGGTATCGGTCCAGTCACTGTCTTTGACACGGCCGGTTTTAAAACGCATACCGGCGGGCAAGCTATGCGCTTTATCCCTCAAGAGATGATCCCTGCGGAGTTTTCAATAAAGCGGATGTCGCGTTCGGATATTATGGCGATGAAGGCGGCCATCGAAGCTTTGAAGCATGCCAAGCTTTTTCCTGTGCCGGATGGACTGCTGTCGGATACCGGCGTTG
>JAPLJE010000740.1 GCA_026388755.1 Deltaproteobacteria bacterium
TCGAAAAGAGCTAAATGGACGGAGCTTACATGCTGGTTCTGGCTGCTGTGGAACCCGAGATACAAGGGGTTTTGGATCGCATCATGCATCCATCCGCTCGGATGATCGGCGGACGATCGGTTCGGTGCGGCCGGGTCAACGGAATGCCGCTAAGGATTGTCGTAACCGGTCCGGGAATTGTCAACACGGTTCAGGCCATCACCGCCTGTGTGGAGAACGAAAGACCCCTTCTGATGCTTCAGACAGGCTGCGGCGGCGGGTTCAGGCAGTTTGGCATGGCTAACGGGGATATTGCCGTGGCCACAACCGAGGTGGATGTCCACCTTGGCATTGTAACCGGCAAGAATAACGCGCCCCTTCTGGAATTGCCTTTTCCTGTTCATCAAATAGGTGACAAGGCGCTTAAGGAAAATTATCCTCTGAACTTGAATGTGGCCGAAACGGCGTTTCTGAGGCTGAAGGCAGTTTTCGGCCCGAAGGGAATCGGGGTATTCAAGGGGCCGTTTATTACCGGATCGACGGTCACGGGCTCGGAGGACCGGGCGGCTTTTCTGTTTAAGGCTTTTTCACCCTGTATGGAGTCCATGGAAGGCGCTGGAGCTGCCTTTTTATCCCATTATTATCAATTGCCGTTTCTGGAAGCCCGCTGTGTTAGCAATATGGTGGGCAAAAGGGATTTGTCCCAGTGGGATCTTTCGCTTGCCTGCCTTAGGGCAGGGCAGGCAGCAGCGGATCTGATTGAATTTTTCATTAAGGAGCAACATGACCACCCAGTTATCTCTGGCCTATTCCACTTGCCCCAATGATACTTTTGGTTTTTACGGGCTTGCCAAGGGCTGTGTGACGTGTCCGGGCATCTCCTTCCAAATATCCCTTGCGGATGTGGAGACCCTGAATCAGGCTGCCCGAAACCGGGCTTATGACATCACCAAGCTCTCCTTTGCGGCCATGGGGAATCTGAGATCAAACTACTGGCTTCTGAAAAGCGGGGCGGCGCTTGGCCGCGGTTGCGGGCCGCTGATTGTGGCCAAACCTGGAAAAGGAATTGCGTCGCTGAGTGATTCCGCCATCGCGGTTCCGGGAATGGATACCACCGCATGTCTGCTGACGGGCCTCTATCTGGGTAAACCGCCCAGGGCATTCCCCATGACATTTGACCGGATCATGCCGGAGGTGTCAAAGGGAAGCTTTGATTTTGGCGTGATCATCCATGAAGGCAGGTTTACCTATCCGGAATATGGACTGGTCAGCATTCTGGATCTGGGGTTGTGGTGGGAGCAAAAGACCGGACTTCCGGTTCCGCTGGGATGTATTGCCGCCGGCAGAAATCTGGATTTGAACGTGGTCAAAAATGTGGAGAAAGCGATTGCGGACAGCATCTCTTTTGCCTTCGCCCATCCGGATCAGACAGCGCCTTATGTCAGAGAGCATGCCCAGGAAATGGCGCCTGCCGTCATTCAACAGCATATTGACCTTTATGTGAACGAATTCTCTCTGGATATCGGGACAGAAGGCGTTCGCGCAGTTGAAACACTCTTTTCCATGGCACAAGACAGTGGGCGCATACCGCCGGATGTTTCCAGACTGATGCCCTCGGGCCGGGGAATCTGCATAAGCAAGAGGAGCTGGGCTCACCGTTTTTTGGATATTGTTCCCAAAAAAGAAAAGGGGTGCCGCATGATCCATTACCCCTGAATGATGCAGGCTTTTAAAGAACAGCTCAAGGCCTTCTTTTTCAAGATCGGCCAGGTGGTATACCAGGGATTTGTAGTATAACCGAGCGGTTGAAACATCGATATCCAGTTTGGCGCAAGCCTTTTCGACAATTTGTTTCATGTTTTCATTGCCGAGTTCCCGGGATGTTTCCAGCAGGGTCAGGACGGCTTCC
>JAPLJE010000395.1 GCA_026388755.1 Deltaproteobacteria bacterium
CCCACAAAAAAGAATTTTCCCTGTTTCAAATGTCATTTTCCCCAGATCGAATTTGCCACGGATTCGGTCGCGGCCGAGATTGCCAAGGCAGCATTGGATAATGATAAGGTGACGGTTCGCAAGCTGAATATCGGTTGTTTGGTATGTCACCGCGAAAAAGCCGTGGTTCATGGCCGGCCGGACATGAATGTCATTTATGGAAATAATGACATCAAGGATCACCCCGAGACGCCTGTCCGGAAAAGTCCTCTTCTTAAGAATTCGTTAATGTGCGGGCAGTGCCACGGGCTGGGCCCCAACCTTGAATTTGAATCACCGGTTCAATGTGCAATGCTATACGGAAGCTATCTGCACGCATATATCCCGTCAGGCGGTACAGAGACCTGCCAGCAATGCCACATGCCGGGGGGGGATCATTACATGCCGCCGAATTTCAACAACCGGACGGAATTGTCCGAGCGGCTACGGAATGCACTTCCGATGCAGGTTCGGGCGCTGGCATATTCATTCCAGCCAAAGGAAGAGGATATCCGGCCGATGGTAGTGGTGAATACGAAAATCTATAGCAAAGCGGGTCATCGTATTCCTGACGGCTGACCGACCAAGACTGAAGTGGTCCTGGATGTGACTGCAAACGCTTCTGACGGAAAAAAAATATTTCACACTTCTAAGATTTACATGCCCCAGGCTGCCGATTCCCGCTCGAACCACATGGTTTTAGGACCTGACAAAAAACTGGGTTTAATTCGGGATACAAGCATCCAGCCCTTTGCACCCAAAGAAGAAACCATCGAAATTCCATTGCCTCAGGGAGTAACGGATGTCGATCTGGAAGTTAACTTGAGCTATCAACTGAGACCCGGTGATATTTATCCTATCCACAATATCAAAAAGCACGTCAGCATCGACCCGAAATAGGTGAAGAGAGATGAAACAAATTCGCAATTCTTCTCTGACAGCCGATATTGCAAGCCGGGATATGAACAAGCGCCATTTCATGCAGCCGCTGGCGGTTGCCCTGGTGTCCCTGGTTTTCACCCTGCTTTTTTTCAGCATGGCCAGGGTGGATCTGCGGCAGCTTGAGGGCGTGATTCACGATATGCTCAAGCAAAAGGCATTTTTCGTGGTCGAAGGCATCGAAGCCGCCTCTCAAATCCGATATGACCGGATTCTGAAGAGTGGCGCTACAATCGACGGATTTCAGCCAGGGCTACCTGCAGACGATGAGACGTTTGCAATTCAGGAGACTCTGGTAAAAGCATTGGTTGATTTTGCGCGAGATGTTGATTCGCGGGCGCAAAAGCTGCCTCTGATACCCGATGAACTCAAAACCATGGCAGTCTCGGAACATTTGCATGCCATTGTCATTCTGGATAAAAACGGCGAAATTGCCTTTCAAAGCAGTCCCGTTTCATTCCAGATGACATCCCAGGCAAGGGATCTAGTTTCCGGCCGCCGGGAAGCGACCGTTCACCTGTTCGGCGGAATAAACGAATCCAATATAAACAGCGCCGCGGACTTTGTCGGTATCCGCGGACAAGACGGAAACGGTGCGGTGTTGCTGGTGTTGGACAAAAATTCGATTCAATACTGGGCAATGAAAATCAGCACCCGGGCCGCCATCGAAAACTCGCCGATGGGAAGGGGAATCGTCTATCTGGCTGCTGAAGATGCCGGGGAGCGGCTCCTGACACAGACCTGCAGCGTTCCAAGTGAAAAAGTATCGGAATGTCTGCTGCTTGCCGGCAGCGCCAGAGAGCCGGACAACCCGGTCAGCGCCTGCGTCAAGTTTGGTGATATCAAGTTCCTGGAGGTGTTTCTGCCATTTAAACTGGATGGTCATGTTGTGGGGAAGATCCGGGTAGGGCTTGAAACCTGGGAAACCGACGCGATGCTTCAAGAGAAACGCCGTCATATCTTTCTGTGGACCGGCCTGATGATGGCCATCGGAATTCTGGTTCTGGGGCTGTTGTACCAGACCCAGAACCGGCATATTTCCCGGATTCAGGCCGTACAGGAGCATCTGTATCACGCCGAAAGGCTGTCTTCCCTGGCAAAGCTCGGGGCCAAAGTTGCGCACGAAGTCCGCAACCCGCTGAATGCCATCAGCATGGCGGCTCAGCGGCTCCAGCGGGAGTTTGCGCCTGCTGAAAGCGGGAAAAATCAGGAGGAGTTCGGATACATTACCCGGATCGTGCGGGACGAAATTCAGCGGATCAACATCATTGTCGAGGATTTTCTCAGCCTCTCCCGAAGCGACAGACTGAATCTGCGTCAAGCATCCATTGCAGCGGTTCTGGAGCGCGTCCATTTTCTGGTCCGGGAAGAAGTGCAGGCCAGGGGAATCCGGGTCGAAATCCAGGGGCTGGAAAATAACCGACTGATGGTGTTGATGGATGTTCATAAAATGGAGCAGGCCCTTCTCAACATCGTTCGAAACGCTGCGGATGCTATTTCAGGCGAAGGCGCAATTACCCTTGTTCTGGAAATCTACAAAAAGGATTTCATCCGCATCCGGGTCCGGGATACCGGGGCCGGAATAGCCGCAAATGAAACCGGGCGAAAGAATTTCGTCCGCATCCGGGTCCGGGATACCGGGGTCGGAATAGCCGCAAATGAAACCGGGCGGATATTTGATCCGGACTATACGACCAAATCCAATGGTACCGGGTTGGGCCTGTCCATTGCCCACGAAATCGTTCTGGCCCATGGCGGGGAAATCCGGGTACAGAGCATCCAGGGCCGGGAAACGGTCTTCGATATCCTGCTGCCGGGCCTGGAGCGGGGAAATGAAGAAAAGCGCATCGGGGCATAATGAAAAGGGCGCGGTCTTCGCAATCGCCTCCCTTCAGCACCAGCGCCTCTTTAAACAGGACCAGCGGTCAAAGGGAATCGTGTCGTGAATAATCTGGATATATTGATCGTTGAAGATGAGCTTTTCCAAAGAGAGATGCTCCGCGACTTTCTGCGCAAGGCGGGCCATCGGGCCATGGAGGCCGAAAGCGGGGAAAAAGCCCTTCAGCTTCTTGAAAAAGGCTGCTTTGATCTGATGCTTATGGATTTTCGCATGCCCGGCATGAACGGCCTGGAGACGCTTCTAAAAGTAAAAACCATTGATCCTGAAATCGATGTGGTGATCATGACGGCCTACGGGACGGTCGAGACGGCCGTTGCAGCCATGAAGGCCGGGGCCATGGATTATATCACCAAACCCATGGATCTGGATGAACTTGCCATATTGATCGGCCGTGTTGCGGAACACCGGACCCTGGTCAGAGAGAACGAAATCTTGCGCCAGGAGCTTAAAGCCAAAGGGGTGACTTCAGAGGCGATCCAATACAAAAGCCCGAAAATGGCCGAATTGATTCAGTTGGCCGCAAGGATTGCGCCCAGCCAGGCAACGGTGATGATCCAGGGGGAAACCGGTACGGGAAAAGAGCTGTTTGCACGGCTGATTCATCACCTGAGCCCACGCGGGGCCAAGCCGTTTGTTGCGGTCAATTGCGCGGCCATTCCCGAAACCCTGATCGAAAGCGAGTTTTTCGGCCATGAAAAAGGGGCTTTCACCGGGGCCTTTCAGCGCAGGCTCGGCCGGTTCGAACAGGCAGACGGCGGCACGCTGTTTCTGGATGAAATCGGCGAGCTTTCCCCTGCCGTTCAGGTCAAATTGCTGCGGTTTCTGCAGGAGCGGGAATTCCAAAGGGTTGGGGGAGAA
>JAPLJE010000760.1 GCA_026388755.1 Deltaproteobacteria bacterium
CACCCACTACATGAGTGGCAAATATGTCATGGATTTTCATCCGGAAGATGTATTCTGGTGCACGGCTGACCCTGGATGGGTAACCGGAACCTCTTATGGCATCATTTCGCCTCTTCTGCACGGGATCACCAACGTGGTCGATGAAGCGGATTTCGATGCAATGCGCTGGTGTCAAATCCTGGCTTCCCAGAAGGTGAGTGTCTGGTACACAGCACCCACGGCCATTCGCAGATTCATGCGCTTAGGCCTTGAGCTGGACCGTCAGTACGATCTGAGTCATCTGCGCCTCATTCACAGCGTCGGCGAACCGCTTAACCCCGAGGCCGTGGTCTGGAGTCTGAAGGCCATGGGGCTCCCGATCCATGATAACTGGTGGCAGACGGAAACAGGCGGCATCATGATCGCCAATTTTCCAGCCATGGAGATCCGGCCCGGGTCCATGGGGCGCCCGCTTCCCGGAATCGAAGCGGCCATCGTCCATTGCATCGATAAAGATACCGTCAACGTGATCCAAGAGGCGGGTGTTCAGGGTGAGCTGGCACTCCGGCCGGGCTGGCCATCCATGTTTCGGGGCTACCTGCACGACGAGGAGCGCTATCGCAAGTGCTTCGTCGGAGGCTGGTATCTGACAGGGGACTTGGCCTGGCGCGACGCGGATGGATACTTCTGGTTCGTGGGTCGCGCCGATGACATCATCAAAACCTCTGGCCACATGGTGGGCCCCTTCGAAGTCGAAAGTGCACTCATGGAGCACCCCGCCGTTGCCGAAGCAGGCGTCATTGGAAAGCCGGATCCGCTTGTCGGGGAAATCGTGAAAGCGTTTGTCACCCTCAAGCCGGCTATAGCACCCAGCGATGCGCTGCGTCTGGATCTCATCGGTTTCGCCCGTACAAAGCTCGGTTCAGCCATGGCGCCCAAAGAGATTGATTTCAAGCCAGACCTTCCCAAAAACAAGGCCGGTAAGATCATGCGGCGGTTGCTCAAAGCTCGCGAGTTGGGTCTGCCTGAAGGAGATCTCTCGACACTGGAGGATTTCAAATGACTATCCGTAATCTTAATTTCATGTTCAACCCTTCTTCTGTTGCACTGGTGGGTGCGAGTCAAAAACCGGGCTCCATCGGTGCTGTCCTTGCTCGTAATTTGGTGAGCGCCGGCTTTAAAGGTGACATCTTTCCAGTTAACTCGAAATACAAAATCATAGAAGGGCTTACGACCTATCCTGATTTGGACAGTTTGCCAAAAACTCCGGATCTTGCCGTGATCGCCACGCCGCCGGATACTGTCCCCCAACTGATTGAAAACCTCGGCAGACGGGGTACCCGGTCAGCAGTGGTTATAACGGCCGGCCTCCGCGCCGGCGGCAGCGCACAGCTGCCTGGGGATAATGGTGCCCGGGGTAGGCCTTAATGCGAGTTTCGGACATATACAACCCCTTAAAGGAAATATCGCGTTTGTCGCCCAGTCGGGAGCGGTTCAGACTTCTGTACTTGACTGGGCCACGTCGAAGGGAATCGGGTTTTCACATGTTGTATCCGTGGGCAACATGTCTGATGTCGATTTCGGCGACATGCTCGATTATCTGGCCACCGATTTCAGTGCCAAAGCGATACTGCTCTACATCGAGACTGTCACCCATGCCCGAAAGTTCATGTCTGCGGCCCGAGCGGCTGCCCG
This sequence comes from Deltaproteobacteria bacterium, assembly GCA_026388755.1. Lineage (GTDB taxonomy): Bacteria > Desulfobacterota > Desulfobacteria > Desulfobacterales > Desulfatirhabdiaceae > RAAP-1. The sequence goes on from JAPLJE010000760.1 coordinate 1,675, forward strand.
GATGAAACCTGTGGTCGTGGTCAAAACTGGACGCCATTCCGAGGGTGCCCGAGCCTCCGCTTCCCATACCGGTGCATTGGCCGGAGCCGATGAAGTATACAACGCCGCCTTTCAGCGGGCTGGAATGCTGCGGGTGATGGACATGCAGGCGCTCTTCAATGCCGTGGAAACCCTGGCCATGTCTCATCCGTTTCCGGGTGATCGCCTGGCCATTTTGACCAATGGCGGAGGTATGGGCGTGCTGGCCACCGATGTTCTGATCGATAAAAAGGGGCGCCTGGCCGAGCTGTCTCCAGAAACCATAGCCAGCCTGAACAGCGTGCTCCCGAGCACCTGGTCACACAATAACCCGGTGGACATCATCGACGATGCACCGCCTAGTCGCTATATCGATGCGTTAAAGGCGCTCCTTGAGGATGAGGGGGTGGATGCCTTGCTTGTTTTAAACTGCCCTACGGCAGTGGCTTCAAGCACAGAGATCGCCCGGGCGGTAGTCGACACGCTGAAAGAAAGTGGTTCAAAGGCAGGCTCCCGGGGCATTTTCACCAGTTGGATGGGGATGGATTCCGCCCGCGAGGTCCGTAAGATATTTGCTGAAAACAGGATTCCGACCTATGAGACACCGGCCGAAGCGATTCGCGGATTTATGCAGGTTGTGCGCTACCGCAGCAGCCAGGAAATGCTCATGGAGACACCACCCAACATCCCGGAAGTCTTCGAGCCGGAAACGGATAAGGCCCGAGGGATTGTTAACAAAGCGTTGTCTCAAGGACGTATATGGCTGACCAAGACTGAGGCAAAAGCCGTTCTTGCCGCTTACAAAATCCCCGTGGTCCAGACATACGAAGCGGCCACAGCCGAACAGGCAGGTGAGATTGCCGCCAAGCTGCGTGAATCATTACAGCCGATGGTACGCCGCCCCAACGCCAGGGAACTGATTGTTGGGGTCAGTGATGATGTGCAGTTCGGTCCGGTGATTCTGTTTGGCCAGGGCGGTACGGCCGTTGAGGTCATTCAGGATAAGGCCATTGCCCTGCCGCCACTTAACATGCATCTTGCCCGGGAAGTAATGAGCCGCACGCGCGTATACCGCCTGCTTGAAGGTTACCGTGGCAAGCCTGCCGCAGATTTGGACAGCATAGCTCTGACCTTGGTCAAGGTGTCGCAACTGATCAGCGATATCGCAGATATCTCCGAACTGGATATCAATCCATTGCTTGCCGATGAACAGGGAGTGCTGGCACTGGACGCACGCATTAAGGTGGTCAAATCGCCTCTGGCCGCTGCACAACGACTGGTGATTCGTCCTTACCCCAAGGAGCTTGAGGCGGCGATTACACTTTCTGATGGCCAGACGCTGCTGATTCGTCCCATAAGGCCGGAGGACGAACCAGCGTATCAAGTGCTTTTCTCCAGACTCTCCATGGATGAGATCCGCCTGCGATTTCTGCATGCCATGCAATTTTTGTCCCATGAAATGGCTGCGCGTTTGACTCAGATTGACTATGACCGGGAGATGGCACTGGTCCTTTGCGAGCCGACCGCTCAAAAAGAACCGGCGCTGTATGGCGTGGTGCGTATTACGGCGGATCCGGACAACGCACGCGCGGAATTCGCCATCCTCATTCACCACGACATGACCGGCATGGGCTTGGGCCCGATGCTCATGCGCCGCATTATCAATTACGCCAGAAGCCGGGGTATCGGGGAGCTTTTTGGGGAAGTGTTGGAAGAGAATAGACCCATGTTGAGAATCTGCGAAGCTTTCGGATTTAAAAAAAGACGCGATCCGGAAGACCCCGGCGTGATGATCGTTTCATTGGTGCTGTGAGGGTCGAGGGTGATTGGAGACGGGCTATGGGTTACATTTCGATTTCAAATACGCGATGCAACCCTTTAGCGTTGCAAGCTGCGGGTAGTCTTCCTCGGGGATTTCCACTTTCAGATGCGCTTGAAGCGCAACAGCGAAGTTCATAAAATCGACTGAATCGAAATCGAACTGATTGCGCAACCGATCGGCGGGATCGATATTTTCAATATCAGCTTCCGGCGCAATCTTGCCGATAAGCTCCAATGCCACTTTTTTGATTTGATCTTCGGTCAACATTTATCGCCTTTCGGTTTGTGTTTTATTGTTCATAAAATTATATCTCTTAAAACCATTAAAACAGTCAATAATAAAGTTGATCCACTGTTTGGACTTTGAACAAATTATGATCCTTCGCTGTTTTATATGGGTAACCACCTCACAGTGTCACCCATATAAAACAGCGAAGAACCTTTATTATACACTTAAATCAATGTCTGAATAACCTGAAAATCATGAATGGCTTGACAGTACCCTGACGGTATGCTTTATTCCCTATAGGCTATAGCCGACCATGCTTGCTTTTCTTTGAAGAGGATTACCCGAGGTGACGACTTCGAAACTGATGAAAATGACGGATGCCATATCGCAATGGGTGGCGGATGGATCTTCCGTGGCGATGGGCACGACCCTTGAAACCGCCATTCCTTTTGCTGCCGGGCACGAGATCATGCGCCAGGGGAAGAAGGAACTGACCCTGATTGGACCGATATCCGATATGCTCTTTGATCAGATGATCGGTGCCGGATGTGTGCGACGGGTACAGGCTGCCTGGGTGGGCAATGTGATCACCGGTGTGGGATATAATTTTCGCCGGGCCGCGGAACAGCGCAGGATTGATGTCGAGGATCATTCAAATCTGACCATTTCGATGGCCCTTCAGGCCGGGGCTATGGGCGTGACTTTCCTGCCGTCCCGAACAGCCCTGGGTAGTGACCTGTTTACAACAAATTCGGGATTAAAGACCGTTACCTGTCCGTTTACCGGCCAGAAACACGCGGCCGTCGCCGCCATTGTTCCGGATGTTGCCATTGTTCATGTGCAGCGGTCGGATTCCTTCGGCAACGCTCATGCCTGGGGTAATATGGGGATTACCCGTGAGGACTGCATGGCAAGCCGGCGCGTAATCCTGACAGCGGAAGAAA
>JAPLJE010000391.1 GCA_026388755.1 Deltaproteobacteria bacterium
GCCCCGACCTTCCGCGGTTTTATCCGGTCCTGGAAGCTGCCTTTGACCGGCTTCGACTGCTTCCCGCAGATCAATTTGAGTTATTCGCCAGAAGTTTTTACACCATCAAACGGCTTGCCGAACTCTGCTTTCGGGCCTCGCCACCTATCCTACCCACATTCAGCGCACTGAACCTGCTCGTCTACGGATACCATCAATACACGTATGCTTACTGGCTGAGCCAGGATGATCCGGTGCTCTGGTTTGAAGCCGAGGCTGAAACTGGACATCTGCCGATTTTTGACGAGATTTTTGCGGAGATCTCCCACCCGAAAATATCCGGGTGCAAAAACCGGCTCGACAGCCTTTTAACCACGGTGCCCGTTGACTCCATCGTCCATCTGGAAAATCTGCTGGCGCTTCCGACCTACGGCCAGATTGTCGAGATTTATAAAAAGCTTCCAATGATCCTCTGGGATTCGAGTGAGAACATTACCCGGCGCAATCACTGGAAGGTGATTTTTCTCTTTCACATCATGAATATTTCCGGCCTGTCCCTGATCCACGAAGATGCGCTGCGGGAGATCAACCGGACCTTAAGCTGGCTTATCAGCAACGAATCGCACCGCAATATCATGCGGCTGATTGAAAAAACGTTTTCCATTTTAAAAACCCGCACCCGGGAATTTCCGGTAACCGCATTGAACTGCGCGCTGAATATGGGAAAAGGCGTCTATAAAACCGACGAAAGCGATCTGGTCAATTTTTTTATTGATTCGGTCATTGACATGGGGTTTCAAACTCCCATGATCGGTGGGGTAGGAAATGACTGGCAGATTCAGGCAAACAGCGCCCACATTCAGAACATCCGCACCTGGATGGCGCTGATCGAACTCAACCCCAAATGGTCTACCCGGCTGCTTTCCTGTCTGATCATTCACCTTTGCCTGGAAGGCGTTTTCATTAAAGACACGGATCTTTTTCCCCGCGACATCACCCGGCTTCTCAACAGCGATATTGGCCCCGTCTACAATTTGGTCAAACAGCTGGCCAGAATTTTTCCGGCTTTTTTTAATGATATCGGTGCGGAAGGGGAGTTACGGGAAATCTCCACCCGTCTGGATGAAATGACCCGGCGAAAAGATGTGCTGATTCATTTTCTGAGAAAACAAAGCCATGTGGAAAGCAGCAACCAGATTCTGGGATTCATGGATGCGGTACTGGCCTTCTGGATAACCGGCAACAAGGCAGGGCTGGAATCATTTGTTCCTTCGGACATCCACAAACAGATCAAGTCATCGGGTCCTTACATAGACGGCATCAAGCGAATCATGGCGATTCTGCGGCAGCAGGGTTTAATATAACTGGCAACCATTATCTGGATCAGCTCAAAGCCGGCGGTTTTCCGGAGCTGACCCGGCTGAAAAAAGCGCTGGAGCAGCCGAATTTAAGAAAAAAGACAGCTCTGCTCATCGATTATCTTGAGTTTCTGAAGGATTTGATCCTGTCTTCAAAAACATATGAGATTCGTGAAGATATTTATAATAAAAGGCATATCACGGTTGACATCCCCTCGATGTACGGCAGTTACCATGAAATGAAATTCGATGCCCTGGGGCTGACATTCCGCATTGAATCCCTGGTCAATGTCCTACTTGAAGAACTTGTTCAGACCATTGACCTGTCGCTGATCACCCATGTCACCATTCATGAAATCTCGGAAATTCTGACCCTGTTTGACCGGGCGCTGAAAGTGGACGGCATTCACTCGGTCGAATTCGAGCGGCAGCAGGAGTTTCTGAGTCATTCCCTTGAGGTCAGGGGATTTACCTTTACCCAGTATCTGGATATTTTCAAAGGTTTTTCCCTGGCGGTTAAAAACATCATTAACGACTATTTTAACAATGTTCACGAAGAAAACCTCAACCGCATCATTACCGGTATCAAACGAAATCAGATTCTGCCCCGATATCTTCCCCAGGATTCGGCCATGGATCCGGAAAAGATCACCCATCGGATTACGGAGATATTTTTCAGGGATCAGCTTGTTTTTTCGCTGGGACTTCAGCAACTGGATTGGCTTCTGTCCCGGATATTAAACATTCTGTTTCATCAGCTCAACACCCTGCATCCGGATCAGCTCCGGCTGCTTTTGCTTTATGACCCCAGCCAGACCATCACCACGGTGGATCAGCGTGCTAAACACCTGCCCGGCATCATCTATATCGGCAACAAAGGGCTGAACCTAGTCAAGCTGAAACGATTCGGGCTGCCGGTGCCGCCGGGATTCATCATTACCACGGAAGCCTTCCGGTGTCGGGACATCATTGAGCATTATCCGCCTGCCCTGCAGAATTTCAGGGGTCAGATCGTTCACCAGATTTCGGCCCTTGAAAAGATGACCGGAAAAACCTTTGGCAGCGCCATAAACCCGCTGCTGTTTTCAGTTCGAAGCGGCGCCTCCATTTCTCAGCCGGGCATGATGGACACCCTTTTGAACGTGGGAATCAACGAAGGGATTGCTGAAGGCCTTGCCGCAAGAACCGGAAACGCCTGGTTCGCCTGGGACAATTACCGGCGGTTCCGGCAGTGTTACGGCATGGCGGTCGGGCTGGAAAGAGACCATTTTGACGCCATCATCAGCGAGTTCAAGAAAACGCTCGGGATTCCCTTTAAAAAAGGATTTACCGGCGCCCAGATGCAAGCGGTCGCCCTGGCCTATAAAAAAAGTATCGCGGACGCAGGTTTCCCCGTTCTGGACGACCCGATGGATCAGCTCTATATGACCATCAACAGCGTGTTTGATTCCTGGGAATCGGACAAGGCCAAAACCTACCGGAAAATCATGGGAATATCCGATGATTGGGGAACGGCTGTAACGGTACAGTCCATGGTTTTCGGGAATTTTTCCCAGCAGTCCGGATCCGGCGTTATTTTTACCCACAATCCCCGATGGTCCGGGGACCGTGTCCGGCTGTGGGGGGATTTTACCGTCGGCAACCAGGGCGAGGATGTCGTCTCCGGCCTGGTCAATACCCTGCCTATCTCCGTCTTTCAACAGGAGGTGGAGATGCGAGATACCGACATCACTCTGGAAACCCATTTTCCGGAAATCTATGTTGGGCTGAAAAACTGGGCCATCGACCTGATTGAAAAAAAAGGATGGACGCCTCAGGAAATGGAATTCACCTTTGAAAGTCCTGCCGGCAGAGACCTCTTTATTCTCCAGAGCCGCGAAATGGCCATGCGGGAGCGGAAAAAAGTGCTGGCCTTCGATCCGGAAGACATTTCCAGCGACCGGTTTCTGGGACACGGCATCGGTGTCAGCGGGGGTGCGATGGCCGGCAGGGTGGTCTTTACCGTGGAAGAAATTGAACAGTGGCGGCTTATAGAACCGGAGACCTCCCTGATTCTGGTGCGCGGGGATACAGTGCCGGACGATATCCGGGAAATCTTTGCCGCCGATGGTCTGCTGACAGCACGGGGAGGACTGACGTCCCATGCGGCCGTGGTGGCCCACCGGCTGGGAAAGACCTGTGTGGTCGGGTGCGGGAACCTGATTTGCCATGAAAAAGAAAAACAGTGCGAATTCAACCAGCGAATGCTATTCTCCGGAGATGCCATCAGCATTGACGGCCTGGAAGGTTCGGTGTATCAGGGATTGATCCGTATCAGAGAAGCATCGTAAGAGGAGGAGCCATGAAAACGGAAACGGATGCAAAAAATGCTGTAAAGCTTGGCATCAACGGTTTTGGCAGGATCGGAAAGCTCACCGTCTGGCATCATGTGGGACGCGGATATTTTGATGAGCTTGTAGTGAATATCGGCCGGCAGGCCGGAGCTTCCCTCGGCGATATCGCCCATTACATTGAAAGGGATTCCACCTATGGAAGCCTGCACATGTTTCTTCACGGCTATCAGGCCGCGGCTGTTATTCAGGACATGGATGAAAAAGACAGCTCGATGAAAATCAACGGCGTCAAGGTCAAATTCCTGAGATCCTACCGCAATCCCCGCGACCTTCGCTGGAAGGACCATGATGTGAAGCTGGTGGTGGATACCACGGGCCAGTTTCTGGATCCGACACAGAGCGCGGATCAGCCCGGCGGGTCTTTGAGGGGCCATATCGAAGCCGGGGCCGAAAAAGTGATTGCATCGGCCCCTTTTAAAATCAAGGACAAGGGAAGGCCCATGCCGGATGATGCCGTTACAACGGTCATGGGCATCAACGACAATGCCTACGATCCGCGGCGACACCGGCTTATCTCTAACGCTTCCTGTACCACCACCTGCCTGGCCCACATGATGAAGCCGCTGATTCATGCGTTCGGCCCCAAGAAGATCCTCTCCGCCTCGATGGCCACGGTCCATGCCGCCACCGGAACCCAGGCCGTGCTGGATCGGCTGCCCAAGGCAGGCGCCACGGATCTGCGCAAAACCCGAAGCATCATGAACAATATCATCCTGACATCCACGGGGGCCGCCAATACCCTGCGGCTGGTAATTCCCGAGATGGAGCAGATCGGGTTCATCGCAGAA
>JAPLJE010000661.1 GCA_026388755.1 Deltaproteobacteria bacterium
CAGATTGAATCGATCTGCGTTGGTGGATCCGGTGCGGCGCTGGATGCACACAATGAGCTCTAGGGCAACGGCGATTTCAGCTGCTGCGGCCGTCATGACAAACAAGGCCATGACCTGTCCGTTCATATCCGTCCAGCGCATGGCGGCGGCGACGAATGCAATGCCTGCGGCGTTCAGTATGACTTCCACGCCGATCAGGATCATGAAAAGACTCTTGCGGGTCATGGCGCAGGCCGCTCCCATCACAAAAAGCAGGATCGCCAGAAACAGCATGTGCGTAAAGGGGATGGTCATGGGGTATCCTCCGAATGGTCCTTTCGGCGTCCCAGGTAAAGTGCTCCGATCAGGGCTGCAAGAAGCAGTATCGAGGCGATTTCGACCGGAAACCAGTACTCCTGAAACAGCAGTTTGCCGAACTCCTGCGGCGTGCCCATCACGGCCGGCGGGCGCAGGCGGTTCCCCGGATCGGCAAAAACGAGCAGTCCGGCCATGACTGCGCTGATTCCTGCCAGAACTATTGCTGGAAGCCATTGCTTTATGCGTGACGGTTTATCAATGGGAGACCGCTGGTCTTTGACCATCATGACCACAAAGAGAAACAGCACCATGATGCCGCCGGCGTAGATGATGACTTCAAGCGCCGCCAGAAGCGGGGCGCCTAGAATATAAAACAGCACGGCGGTTCCCATGAAGGAAATCACCAGATAACATACGGCATGGACTGCGCTTTTCCGGGTGATGGCCAGTCCTGTCGCACTGATAACAACCGCTGCTGCAAGATAAAAAATGGTGTTAAATACGGTCACGGCATCAGACTCCTGATATCCACGGGTTCATCTTCCCCGATATGGCTTCCTTTGTCGCCCACCATGGCAACGCCGGCATGACGGTAAAAATTGTAGTTGCTGTTTTTGCCGCCGTGATTGACCAACAGGTCTTCTTTTTCATAAAGCAGTTTGAGGATATTCCGCTGGCAGGTTTCAAAATGCGGTGTGAGCTGAATAGCCAGGGTCGGGCAGGCCTCTTCGCAGAAACCGCAATAAATGCAGCGGGAAAAATTGATACGAAACCAGGCGGCATGACGTCTGCCGTCAGATCGTTCGGCCGACTGCATGGAAATGCAGTTTACCGGACAGACCCCCGAGCACAGATAACAGGCCACGCACCGTTCATCCCCGTCCGGGTCACGTGTCAGGATGATGGTTGCGCGGGTGCGTTCCGGAAGCCGGCGCTTGAACTCCGGATACGGCTCTGTTATGGGCTTTCGGAACAGATGCCGTAACGTCATGGCAAATCCGGTCAGAAGCCCGTAAGCGCCTTCGAATAGGGTTTGAGATAAGGGCTGATTTTCGTTTTTCATGACTAATTTTTCAGCATCAACAGCACAGCGCCGGTGACAACGATATTGACCAGAGCCAGGGGCGTCAGAAACTTCCAGCCCATGTCCATCAACTGATCGGAGCGAAAGCGCGGTAATGTCCCCCGGACCCAGATCATTCCAAAAGCAACGGCGGCGATTTTAATAAGCAGCCAGATGATTCCGGGGAAAAACGGGCCGTGCCAGCCGCCCAGAAAAAATACGGCTGTTAATGCTCCCAGCGTTACCAACGTGACATATTCGCCTAAAAAAAACAATCCGAATCTAAGGCCGCTGTATTCCGTGTGATAGCCTGCAATCAGCTCGTTTTCGGCTTCCGGCAGATCAAAAGGGATGCGTTTGATTTCCGCCATGGCGCTGACAAAAAAAATGGCAAAGGAAACCGGCTGAATAAAAATGAACGGAGTGCTTGTCTGAGCGGACACTATATCCACCAGGCTGAAAGAGCCGGCCTGCATGACCACCGGAACCAGGGACAGCCCCAGCGACAATTCATAGCTGATCATCTGGCTAACGCCCCGGATTGCTCCCAGAAGGCTGTATTTGGAATGGGACGCCCATCCGCCCAGGGCTACCCCGTAAACGCCCAGGGATGAGAGTCCGAGGACTGCCAGAAGCCCCACATTCAGATCCGTAATCACCAGTGGTATCCGGTTGCCCCTCAGGGTCAGACTGTCTCCAAAGGGCACCACCGCAAAAATGAGCATGGCGGTGGCGGCCGCAACTGCCGGTGCATAGCGGAAAATCAAGCGATCCGCCCCTCGGGGCATGACATCTTCCTTGGTCATCATCTTGATCAGATCCGCAATCGGCTGCAGCAGTCCGAAGGGGCCGGCCCGGTTGGGGCCGATGCGGATCTGCATCCGGGCCAGAAGCTTTCTTTCGACCAGCACCAGGTAGGCGGCTCCGAGCAGCAGGGCCAGCAGCGCGGCACCGAGTTTGATGATCAGCAGTATAAACCCCAATATCCACTGGGTTAGCATTAAAAAATCCCTTCATGCAACAGTTGCGAATTCATCATGGCTTCTTCAACAGTGCGGATTCCACGCGGCTGAGAATCGGGGAATATCCGGAAAGTTCTTCGATCCCGTAAAAAGAATCCGCGCGGAGAGGATCGCATTGGTTGTTGTCGGTTATACCTGGAAAACAGACTGCAACCCCGGTAACTGGCTGAGCATTCGTATTTTTGGGGAAAATGCGCAGGTTGTTCGGAATCTCCGCGCTGTTTTCAATGGGAACATCCATGTTCAGTTCCAGCCCAATCCGGGACCAGAGATCATGAAAAGAGCTGACAGCAGGTTGAGATGATGAAATGGCGGCTTCCAGTTCTGATAGAACCTGCCAGGCGGCTTTGGCGCCTGCACCGGGAATGTCGTTTCGAAACTTCCGCGGCGGGTGTTTCCCGCCGCTCAATTGCGTCAGGGGCATGCCATTGGAGTGAACCGGAGCTGCCCGTTGCAGGCGGCCTTCCTGATTGATGAAGCTGGCCTGAGTTTCAAAATGCGTCATCGTGGGAATAATGATGTGCATCGGAGCAGATGCATCCATTGTGGTGGGCGTCTGTTCAACAAACCCGATCGTGCGATTCGGAAGATAATCCATCATAACCAGGAGATCGAGTTTTCCCAGTGCATTTTTCATCCGTTCCGGATCCGGATATTGATATAAGGGATCTATTTCCACCAGAAGCAGTGCCTTGATATTTCCATTTTCAATGGCGCCAAGAAGCTCGGAAAATGAATCGCATCCGGCAGATGCAATGGTCGCTCCAAATGCATTGGCGCCGGGAAGCACATAAAAAAGACCTGTGCGTTTACTTTCGGCTTGAAGATGAAGCGTCAGATCGGCAGCCGCAGCGATGACGGATGAACTGGCGATGTCCGTGCCGCATACAATCACCGGTCTTTGGCTGTTTTGAAGCATTGTTGTCAGGGCCTGCTGCATTTCAGAAGTATTCCGGGAATCTGCATATGCTTCTGGAGGCACATTTTTATCCGAAAATCCGTCGGTGGTATCCGGTAAAAAGGATCGCAACAGCTCCCGAAGAGTCGAATCCAGATCAGTAGCTGTCAGCGGCCAGTGGTTGAATTCAAAGGGCAGTGAAACCGGACGGGGATCAAGGACGGCGACCTTGGCTCCGGCCCGATGAGCCTGACGCATGGCCAGCGCCAGCATGGGCGCTTCCTGGATCGGATCAGTGCCCAAAACCAGAATGGCGTCGGCATGTTCCACCTCGCGCAAGGAAATCGTCAGATCCGGGTTCAGCCTGTTGACCGCAGCGGCCACTTTGTCCTGCTGCAACCGATCCATAAAAAAACAGGGGCTTCGCCAACCCAGCGCATTCGCCATGAATTTAAGGCTCATCTGGGTTTCCACGCTGGATCGGGATGATGCCATGCAGGCAATGCCATCTGGCCCAGCGGATTGGGAAATCGTTTTTAGCTTATCGGTTGCTGCCAGTAGCGCGTCTTTATAAGTTGCTGCGTTGCCGTGAATACGGGCCTGTCGAGGCCGGTCCGGGTGGTTGGCGAAGGCAAACCCGAAACGGCCGCGGTCGCAGATAAAATGGCCGTTGATATTTTCAGCATAACGCGCTTCCACCCGCATCAGCTCCCGATACCGGGCGCTGACCACGGTATGGCATCCCAGAGAGCAATGAATACAAAGCGAAGGCGCCCGCTGAAAATCCCAACGTCTGCCCTTAAATCTGGCGGGTTTGTCCGTCAATACGCCGGTGGGGCAAATGTCGATGAGGTTGCCGGAAAATGGGTTTTCCAGCGGGCCGTCCGAGTACCTGCCAAAATAGGTGCGGCTGGCGATCCCCATGACTCCAAAATCGAGGTATCCGCAGAAATCCTGATAAAAACGCTTGCAGCGATAGCATTGAATACAGCGGTTCATCTCGTGCTGAACCAGCTCGCCCAGGTACTGATCCCGATACGTGCGTTTATTACCCATATAGCGACGCATGGCATGCCCGCCGGATATGGTTTCGTCCTGAAGCAGACAGTGGCCGCCTTCATCGCAGACCGGACAGTCATGCGGGTGATTCAGCATCATTAGCTCAATGATAAAACGCCTGAAATCCACAGCCTCGTCGTCGGTGCTGGAAATCACCATTCCGTCCCTGGCTTCAACCATGCAGCTCATCTGAAGCCCGCGAACCGGGCCCTCCAGAAATTTTACGGCGCACATCCGGCAGGCTCCGACCGACCCGAGCGCCGGGTGATAGCAAAAGCGAGGAATCATGATGCCCGCCTGCTCTGCTGCGGCAATCACCTTGATGCCCTGAGAAAACTCGATATTTCGACCATCGATGATCAGTTTCGGCATTGCCGGCCTCTCATTTGAAGGGACACCCGCGCTGGCTGATGTGCTCCCGCACTTCATCTTCAAAATAGGTTAAAAGGCTTTCCACCGGAGAAGCCGCGCCCGGCGCCAGGGCGCAGTAGGAGTTACACAGATGTTTGCTCATCCGGCGCAGCAAAGGGATATATTCTTCCCTGCCTTCTCCGGCTTCGATGCGGGCCAGGATATCCCGGATATACGGCAGACCTTCCCGGCACGGGGTGCACCAGCCGCAGGACTCACGGGCAAAGAATTCGATCATGTTCAGGGTTGCGCCCACCAGACATGTCTTGTGATCGAACACGATGATCGATCCGGTTCCAAGGCGGTGACCCACTTTTTTCATGGCTTCAAAATCCATTTCGATATCATAGAAAGATTTTGGCAGAAAGCGGGTGGAGGCGCCTCCCGGCAGACA
>JAPLJE010000649.1 GCA_026388755.1 Deltaproteobacteria bacterium
TCTCGAGCGGCTATGAGATCAAAAAGGTTATCACTTCCGTGGAGCGAAAGGCTCCAGACCGGTGGACCCGGGGCGATATTCTGCGCGTGCGTCTGGAGATAAAGGCCCAGACGGACATGGCCTGGGTGGCGGTTTCCGATCCGGTGCCTGCCGGTGCCGCCATTCTGGGGACGGGCCTGGAAAGGGACTCGCGGCTGTTGATTCGGGACGAGGACCGGAAAGCAAGCGTGCGGCCGGCCTTCGAGGAGCGATCGCTGTCTGCGTTTCGGGCCTACTTCGATTATGCGCCCAAAGGCACATGGACGATGGAATACACCCTGCGCCTGAATCAGAGTGGAACGTTTCAGCTTCCGCCGACACGCGTTGAAGCGCTTTATGCTCCGGAAATGTTTGGAGAGTCGCCAAATGCGGTTCTGGAAATTGCGCCGTAACGTCATGAAGATGAAATGGTTTTTCACTCCCGGGTTTATTCTGGGCATGGTGTTGTCGGTCTGGCTGTTCCTGTGCCCCGCCGCAGAAGCCTTGCCGACCTATGAGCAGGTGCGTGCCGGCTTTCAGGCATCGGACTTGATGCTTCTGGATCGTTTCGGCGCGGTGTTGCATGAGATGAGAATTGATCCGAGCGTCAGGCGTCTTTCCTGGGCGAATCTTTCCGATATTTCGCCTGCGCTGCGGCAGGCAGTGGTATGGGCCGAAGACCGGCGCTTTTTTTCGCATCACGGCGTGGACTATTCGGCTTTGGGTGCGGCTGCGATCTCAAGTCTTTTCTCCGGGAACTTAAGAGGCGCCAGCACCATCAGCATGCAGCTGGCCTCTTTTCTGGACAGGGATCTTCAGGCGGTCAAGGGGCGGCGGTCGCTGCGGCAGAAGTGGCTTCAGATTCAGGCCGCGCGGAATATCGAGCGTGTCTGGAGCAAGGATGAGATTCTGGAGGCCTATCTGAATCTCATCTATTATTCCGGCGAGTTTCAGGGTGTGAGCGCGGCCTCCAGGGGCCTTTTCGGAAAATATCCCCACGGCCTGGACGAAGCGGAGTCGCTGGTTCTGGCGGCCCTCATCCGCGCGCCCAATGCACCCGAGGCCGAAGTGACCCAAAGGGCCGAACAGCTGAACCAGGCGATGGGCCGGCAAATCCCGGATGAGCGAATCCGGGAAAAAATCACGCAGGCCCTTCTGGGTCCCAGATCCGTCCGGGGACTTGCGAATTCGGCACCGCATGTTGCTCGCAGGCTGCTGAAAAGCCGGAAAGATGCCGCGGTCGCCTGCACGCTCGATGCCGAGTTGCAGCGGTTTTCCGAGGAACGTCTGGCGCATCATCTGATTCCGCTTAAAACGAGCAATGTGGGGGAAGGCGCCATTCTCGTTGTCGAGAACCTGACCGGAGACGTCCTTGCCTATGCGAGCCACACTTCGGACCCTGCCCGCTCCCGATTCGTGGATGGTGTTATTGCCAAACGCCAGGCTGGATCGACATTGAAGCCTTTTCTTTATGGCGCTGCCTTTGAACGGCGGATCCTGACCCCGGCAACCCTTCTGGATGACAGCCCGCTCGATCTGGCGGTTCCGGGTGGCATCTACCAGCCCAGTAATTACGACCATGCGCACAGGGGGCAGGTGACGGTTAGAGTCGCGCTGGCATCGTCCCTGAACATCCCGGCGGTGCGGGCCGGGGAAATGCTGGGCGTTGAGGCGTTTATTCAGACCCTGAGGGATCTTGGCATTGATAAGCTGAACGAATCCGGAGCGTTTTATGGCCCTTCCCTGGCGCTGGGTTCGGCGGATGTTTCCCTGTGGGAAATCGTGAGCGCTTATCGGACCCTGGCCAATGGCGGAAACCGGAGCCGGCTGCATCTGCGTGATCCGGAAGGGAACCGGGAGGCGGATCCGCAGCGGGTATTTTCGAATGAAACCGCCTTTCTCATCTCGGATATTCTCTCCGATCGCCAGGCCCGCAGCCTGACGTTCGGCCTTGAAAACGTGCTGGCCACCCGTTTCTGGACGGCCGTTAAAACCGGTACCAGCAAGGACATGCGGGACAACTGGTGTATGGGGTATTCACGGCAATACACGGTCGGCGTATGGGTCGGCAATTTTTCGGGAGAACCCATGTGGAACGTAAGCGGGCTGACCGGGGCCGCGCCGTTGTGGCTGGAGATCATGAACCGGCTGCATCCGCAAACTGACAAGACGCCCGTCAGCCCCCCGGACGGGGTCATCCGGTGCCGGGTGCAGTTGTTTTCTGATAGGGTGTCTGAGCGAGCGGAGTGGTTTATCCGCGGCACCGAGCCGGTAGAGGCGCCCATCAAAGCCGTCAACTTTTTGCCCCATATCGTCTATCCGCCTTCCGGCGCCGTATTTGCGGTTGATTCCGATATCCCGAAAAATCAGCAGCGGATTTTTTTTACAGCCCATGGCCGGATGAACGGACTTCGATGGGTGGTGGACGGGCAGCCTTTCCGGGCCGCGGCGGGGCCTGCTGCCTGGAATCCCGCATCCGGCCATCATATACTGGAGCTTTGCGATGCGGGTGGTGTGATTCTGGATTCCGTCAGGTTTCAGGTGCGTGGAGGAAGTAACGGCTTGGGTGAATAGGGCAGTCGCCCGTTTTTTTACTTGGGGCTTCCAAAAAGGAGAAATCACGATGAAAAAGAATTGTTTAATCGCATGGGCCTTGATCCTGCTATCTGTATTTCACTTTGTGCCTGTTATTGCCGCTGCCGATTCACGTGCATCGAACCTGGCACCTTCAGCGCTTTCCACCAGTTCCGGCCAGACCGTCCGATTCGCTGTGTTCTCGGACCCACATTTTTACGACAGTGCCCTGGGAACCTCGGGTGAAGCATTTGAAGCCTACTTGAACGGCGATCGCAAGATGCTCCGTGAAAGCGAGGCGATCTTAAAGGCCGCCATTAGCGGAATGAAACAGGATAACATTCAGTTTGTGCTGTTGTCGGGCGATATGACCAAGGATGGCGAGCTTTCCAGTCACACGAAAATTGCCGCCTATCTCAAGGATCTGGAAGACAGCGGGATCCAAGTCTACGTGGTTCCGGGCAATCACGACATCAACAACCCGGATGCGGTTTCATACAGCGGTGACACGACCACTCCCGTGCCAAACATCAGTCCGGATGATTTTGTGCAAATCTACGGCCAATTCGGCGGTGGCCGGACTCTGTATCCTGGCCATGGACTCCTGCCGATACCGGGAAAACGTGGATACCCCCAACGTCGGCGGCCGTTTCAGCCAGGAAACCCTGGATTGGATTCTCAACCAGATCGCCTGGGCCAGGGCCGCTAACAAGCAGGTCATCGGTATTATGCACCACGGGGTTGTGCCCCACTATACCATGGAACCCCTGCTGTTTAGCGAGTATCTCGTGGATGACTGGGCAACGGTTTCCAAGCTTTTCGCCGATGCCGGCATGCGGATGGTCTTCACCGGCCATTATCATGCACAGGATGTTGTCAAACGCGCATTTAAACTCGGCACCCCATCTTTCATGTTCGACGTGGAAACCGGATCCTTGGTGACCTATCCGGTTCCCTACCGGGTAATCACCCTCGATGAGACCCAGTCTATTTTTCAGATTGAAAGCCGGCTCATCACTCAGATCGACTACGACACCGGAGACATTCCGTTCCCCCAGTACGCGCAGCAATACCTGGAAGATGGGCTCCTGATCCTTGCCCAAACAATTCTCGTCGATACCTTCGGCCTGGCGGAGGCATTCCGTTTCCCCAGTACGCACAGCAATACCTGGAAGATGGGCTCCTGGTCCTTGCTCAAACGATTCTCGTCGATACCTTCGGATTAGATCCGGCCGCCGCGCAGGCCTATGCTCCGGACGTCGTAAAAGCCTTTGAAGCCAATTATGTGGGCGACGAGAAACCGGATTCAGACACATTGCAGACGGTGCTGTCATACTTGCAGATGCCGGACCCGACCCTGAAGCTGATCGGCATCGGCCTTTTAAGCCTCTGGAATGACCCGGCGCCGGTAGATAACAACCTTACCATCAATCTAAGAACCGGTGCGGCTTTTCCTCTTGTTGCCCATTAGGTTTGTATGAAACCCATGCAGTCGCGCTGCATGATCTCCGATGCCTGTCCGGGTTTGATCAGGTGAACAACAGAATGTTTTTCTTTTGATGTTTTACAGTGTATTTTCATTAAGAAACATCGTTAATCAGGATCACGGTTTTCATTTACTCATCACCAGGAAAGGAAATGCTCATGCCAAGTGACGCTGTTGCAGCCAAAGGTGTTTCATTTTATTTGAAAGAACATATCGCCTACGCAATCGGATCGGTTGTCAGCAAGACGCTTCTGAAAAAAGATACCGGCAACATTACGCTGTTTTCATTTGACAAGGGGCAGGGGCTTTCCGAGCACACCTCGCCCTATGATGCGGTCGTGCATATTCTGGACGGCGAGGCGGAAATCACTATCGGCGGCAAGATGCAGACAGTCAAAGCCGGGCAGATGTTGATCATGCCCGCCAATGTCTCCCATGCCCTGCATGCGCAGGTTCAGTTCAAGATGCTGCTCATCATGATCCGGGGAAACTAAGATGATCCGTTATACTGGCATCAACCATCTGGCCATGGCCACCGGCGATATGGACGCCACGATCCGCTTCTGGCGGGATTTGCTGGGCATGCGTCTGGTGGCGGGTCTCGGAAGG
>JAPLJE010000436.1 GCA_026388755.1 Deltaproteobacteria bacterium
CCCAGTGGGTGTATAGCTGTAGCTGATCACACGGTTGCCGGGAAGGGTTATTGTCTGCATCTGTCCGGCGCTGTTGTAGGTGTAGGAGGTTGTAAGTCCTGCGGTGGTTGCAGAAACCAGAAGGCCGCTTTCGTTATACACGCGGCTTGTTATGATACCGTTCGGGTCGGTGACGGTCTCTGCCTGGCCGAAGGCGTTATAATTACTGTAGGTGGCGGCATTACCCAGCGCATCCGTTACGGTCTGCAGATTGCCGCGATTGTTGCCCTGGCCTGAATCGTTCGGGTAGTACGAAAAGCTCACCACATCGCCTGCATCGGTGCGCGGCCCGTCCATAGAGGTGATCTGGCCGTAGGTGTTATAGGTATACCGGGTCGTACTGCTGATCGCGGTGGTTCCGGAATAGCCGCTCTGCTGCCGGCTGATCAGATTGCCGTTTGCGTCATAGGTCATGGTTGTGACCGTGTTATGGCCGGGGTTGGCGACGGATGGTTTGGTGATGGTGGCAACCTGATTGGTTACTGCGACATAGGTCTTGGTGGTGGTACTGGCCAGGGAGGTACCCGCAGCCTTGGTGATACTGGTTGTGTTGCCGGACGCATCGTAAGTGTAGGTGGTCTTTACACCGCCGGCATCGGTTGACTCGGTGATCTGCAGCTTGGTATCATAAACATATTTCGTGTCGGAAGTTGAGCCGCAGGTGCTGCAGCCGGGGCCTGTTATTAATCTGACCTTTGCAACACCGTTTGAGACTTCCAACAGATAGGTGGTGGCAACACCCAGGCTGTTGATGATGATCCGCTGATAGTTGCTCTGGTAACTGATGGTGATCGCTTCGGAACCATTGGCAAGAGACGAGGAGATGACCCGGTCCGAGCTGTCATAGCCGATGGTCTGGATACGGACATTGTTCTCGTCGATGACGCCGGTCAGGTTATGGATATCATGCGTGTCTTCATAAAGATATTGAATGCTGCCCCCATCCGGCTTGGCGGCAGATATCAGGTTCTTATTGATGTCGTATCCATAGGTAAACGTGCCGATGGGGCTTGACAGTGTTGCCAGCAGGGAGTCTGCATTATACTGCAGGGTCAGGCTCCTGCCGAATCCATCCGAGATGGTAGTAAGATTATTTCCATTATAGCTGAGGGTAATGCTGTTATTGTTGCGGTCACGTTTTTCAATCAGGAGACCGTTGCTGTTGAAAAAACTCCTGGTATTATCCGGTTCGGTCAGGGTATATCCGGTGGCTGTCTTGGTGAGGACGATCTTTTTTCCGGTTTGATTGATCCAGGTATTGGTCCCGCCGGAAACGAAGTGAATTGTACGGCCATCGGACCGTTTGTAGATGGGAAGGTTATTCACGAATGTCACACTGTCGTTCCAGGAAAAGGTCCAGCCGAATCCCAGGGTGGAACTATCAACGCTCTGGCTGTTGTAGTCCCGTGAAAACTGCAAGGTGGAGGCCGGACCGGAAAGAAAAATATCGCTTTGATGCAGGTACTTGTTTCCTGTCGAGAAGTTGACGCCATGCCGGGGGATATAGGGATCATTCGATGCGGATGCAACAGAAACAAGCGCAGCGGCAAGGAACAAAAAACTGATCAATACTGGAAGAATGCGTGACGGTTTCATGGGTGTTGATTTCCTGAACGTTGGTCTTTTGTTGAGTTGTCTTCTCATTCTTTCTTGCAAACAGAGCATCTCGTTGATAGTGGATCCGGATATAATTAAGAGCTGAGTTGTACTCTTTTTCCCAAATATCGTATATCGTATAGTTTTAATTCATAGTAACAGGGCAGGTGGGGCCGGGGTCTCCAAAGTTGCTTGTAGGATCTGGGTTATTGTATAATTGCCATTCGTACGCAGTTAAATTTTTTGTACAAAAAGCTTCGACAAGATAATTCCATCCGTGACCATCAAGATAATAACACCTTGAATATATCGGAAACCCTCCTTGCCACCCTGGATCGTTGCCAAGCACGGCGGAAACAGGGAATTCAACACACTGTGCAGTAATGTAATTCGCAAGGCACGGAGGACTTGAAAAAACAGATGCTGGGACAATGCTGCCATCTTTGCAATAAGCAGCAGTTGGATTATTATGGCAACCCAGATTAAAAACATACATATACTGTTGAACTGTTTTGTATTGGTTATTTATGCGAACAAAAGTCAATGAATTACTTGGTTCAGTCGCTGGGCCTGAGGCACCTTGTGGACATTGGGTGCCAAGAGACACCCAATGTCCTTTTGCAGGGTCATATATGGTTTTGTCTTCTCCGAACATTGTTGATGGGGAAGTAAGAATTATTATTGATATGATCAACAACGTAAAAAAATAGCTACTGCAAATATTTTTATGTATCAACATACAGACCTCGTTAATCAGAAAATTTAATTGACAACACCGCCCGCATCAGAATCCAAACCGACGGGGATTTCCTTATGGGCCTGGATATCATCCACCAAGCCGCTGCCGCGTATGGAGAAGCCAAGCAACGAAAGGATGGTTGTGTCCGGCTGCGCCTCATGCAACACATAGCCGAGATCGATAACATAGGTGCGCCAGATCCCATTCTTGCTGTCGGCGCCCAGGGCATTGAAGATATCGGTATCTGTTCCCAACACACCTACCTCTTCAGGGGTGAAAGACAGATAGCGCAGGCCGCTGGTGGTCAGAACCGCAACCGAGACGACAAAGTCATCGGAGTATTTCATGCTCCACTGGATCACCTTGTGGTCGGAATCGTTCCACCAGGAGCCGTCTTCCTTGAGAAGGATGTAACCGTTCAGCAGACCATCGCCATTCAGTTCAATCACCCGGTTTCCCCTGTCACCATCATAGATATTATTGATATGGGCTCCGGGAGGACCGTCGTAGATTCTCCAACGGGCGGCATTGCCATGTTCGGCATCTTCATAGATGATGGTGGATGGAGTTTGCATATTGGCGGGATCACTTCCATGGGTGGTTGCAGTACCGCTTTTGCTGACGTTCTGTGAACCAGGATGCTGAAGATTGTCTGATCCATTGGGATTGGAACTTGTATTCGCCCCATTATTCAGTTGGGCTGAGTTATTCAATGAAGTGACGAAAGCGGGGGTATTTGTGAGCGCGCTGGGAGCATTTGATGCCACCGTCTCGTTCAGCCGGTTTCCTGCAGCATCATAGGTGTAACTGATGGCGACCCCGCTGTCGTAGATGGCGCCGATCAATCTGTGCCGGACATCATACTGGTAGGAAGCGGATTCGGCCGAGGCGGCAAAGGGTTGAAGGGAAAAAACACAGAGCAGACATTGAAGCAACAGGGAGACACGTTTTACAAGAAGCAGAGCAGTTCCGTTCATCTTTCTTCAGACCCCCGCAGATATTATGTTGCTTGAACTTCAAAAAATCATAGAATCCTCACAGGTCCAATAAATATCGCAGCACATTTTCCTATATACGAAAAATTTTCATAATCAATTGGTTTTTCTAAGTCAAGCTAATTAATTATTAAATATATTTTTAAAATACTTATTGATATTTCGTTATCAGATCGCTTTTTAGCTCATTGATTCTCGGTTGTGCTTGCCTGATTTGATAAAGGTGAGAAACTGTGCAAACAGACGGCACAGCCATATCCGAAGCATAACGACTCTTACGTTGGTTCAACCCCTTTATTCAGAACCCTGCTCTTGGGGCTTTCGCTAGTGGATCGGGGAATCGGAAGAAGCTTTCGAACCAACGCGGCGGCTGTTTTAAGGAAGGGAGATA
>JAPLJE010000011.1:0-2091 GCA_026388755.1 Deltaproteobacteria bacterium
AGTGTCGCTCTGGATACAAAGTAGACCCTTTGTTTGCAGACAGCCCGGAGTTTGCAGAACATCTATTCCTGGCTTTGAAGGCACACGTCCCGGAAGGTGCCCCAATTTTCCTGGATACACCGACAACGAATTCAGCGGCAGTTGAATTGGCAAAACGGCACGATATGATTGTTTCGTTTGAGACGGCCCGCATGTACGCTGGAAAAAGCCCTGATTTGCCGATAAATCGATTGTTCGGAGTCACGACTTTTGAACTGGGGTGATCGCAATCCATAGCAGTTAACCCATTGTTCAAGAAACCCTTTGATCGGATCCATGACCGGTGAGATGCGTTCATTCTTGGAGCGTCTGCTGTTCGCTCCCATCAGACCGGGACTATGCCGTTGCCGCTTACCTCACACCCATACTGTTTAGAAATGGCACACGAACATTGAAACCTTGAAAACGAGGAATATGAATACTGAAAAACGCCGGATTTGCCAAATCTGTGGCAGCAATCAACTCTCTACATTGCACCCTGGAGTACTAGTACGCCCAGTGATCGCCAAATTGATTGTTGGAGAGGTCGGAAGTTGGGCTGAGGATGGTTGGATATGCTCGGAGGACCTTCAGAAATTTCGCCATGAGTATGTGCGGTCGCTGCTTGAGGCGGAGAAGGGAGAGCTGACCGTTCTTGACAAAGAGGTTCTTGAAAGTCTGAGTCAACAAGAAATTCTCTCGCGGAATCCTGATGAAGAGTTACAGTCGGTCTTGACGAGGGGGCAACGTCTGGCGGACCGCATCGCCGCTGTTGGCGGCAGTTGGGTTTTTATCACGTGGTTTGCGATCGTCCTCTTTGTCTGGATCGCTTTCAATTCAATCGTCCTGCTTTCGCGGCCTTTTGATCCATACCCATATATTCTTTTGAATCTTGTATTGTCATGCCTGGCAGCGATCCAGGCTCCTGTGATCATGATGAGCCAGAACCGACAAGAAGCCCGTGACCGGGTGCATGCAATGCGTGACTATCAGGTGAACCTCAAGGCTGAATTAGAGATTCGCCATCTTCATCAAAAGCTCGACCATCTTTTATCTCACCAATGGGAAAGATTGGTAGAGATCCAGGAAATCCAGATGGAACTGATCAACGAGGTACGCGGCCGTAAATAGCCACATGGAGGATCTTCATACGCAGGGTTCATCGGCCAGAATGTATATCTTTTCTGTGCTTCGGAGGGCCTGGCTACTGTTTTCCGGGCTTCTATAGACAAACCTGCCCTGGCTAAGGCCATGAAACTGCGGGAAGATCAGAATATTATTTTCACAAACCGTGGGGTACGGCAAAAAATAAAGGAAAAATCATGGGGTTCCAGAAATCAGTCAATCAAATGAATTTGCAGGAATTCAGACCGGGAATCAGGAGCACGGCAGAGTTCGGCGACAAACTGGTCATGGCATGCATGGAGATAGGCCCGGAAAAGGAAGACACCGGACATCAACACCCCTTTGAACAATGCGGCATTGTGGTTGAAGGAAAGATTGAGATGTTCATTGGTGATGTGCACAGCATTTTGGAAGCGATGGACACCTATTTCATTCCAGCCGGCGTGACACACGGATGGAAAACCTTTGATGTCCCGGCAAGAATTCTGGATGTTTCTGCGAAACCATGACCAACGGCACAGCCGGTGTTCATGGCCGTTTTTCACCGGATTACTGAAAAACAATTCCTGTTATTACCCTCTTTATTACCCTCTTTTAAGGGTTGTTACCGCTTCTTTATCCATTTTGCGCCGGGTCCACGGCCGATGCACTCAACGCTCTTTCCTGTTTGTTTCTTAGAATCATTTGCCCTTTTTCCGTCAATCGGTATTTCTGCTTACTGCTTGTCGGTTTGTCCGGAATGGTCAACTCAATGAGGACGTCGGCCAAAGCAGGCTTTAGATAGCGGTTTTTAAAATTAGCTCTTCCCTTTAGGCCAAGAGCTGCCTGAATTGCCGCCCGTGTCATCTCTCCACGCATTGTTTCAAGGAGGATTGTGACTTCTTGTGTGACTTCTTGTGTGACTTCTTGTGTGACTTCTTGTGTGACTTGACCTGCGACTTGACCTGC
>JAPLJE010000011.1:2102-8219 GCA_026388755.1 Deltaproteobacteria bacterium
TGCAACTTGGGGTGTGACTTGTGTTGCGTGGAACTGAGTAGTTGCTGGCGCTAAATAATGACAGCGTGCTCATTTACAATTCACTCCGAAAAAACATGCTGGAGAGCGGCATAAATAGTTTTTTTTCGACAACACTCCATGGACTCATTCCAGGTTGCCCTGCTAAAAACAGTAGCTGTGTATATCCCCTGTTAATAAATTGTTATGAGTTGTACTGTCACTCAGATCAGAACTCATTTTAAGATTTGCCACTTCAATGTCGATTCTGAATACATTAGAAAACCTGCGAAATTATTATTTTAAAAGCTGGTTGCTGTTAAAGGATGATCCAGCTTCCCTTTTCCTTTCAACATTTCTTGCGGCTTTCAACATGTCAACAAACAAAGCGTAATGAGCGTATTCGGATTTGTATTTATAAGCGACCTTTTCCAAGTCGTCTATAAGTTCATAATAGTATGTTTCATCTTCCCATTTGGGGTTTTCTTGCTTCTCTGTTCGTGGATCTTTTCTATTAGATGGATTCGCATGAGAAAGATGCTCAGATATCAGCCCCCATCGTTTCGCCCATTTCTTATCGACACCCTTCAAATTAAAAACCTCAATTATTCGTCTTGTGTGCAACAGCCAACCTTCCAGACACAAGTTGCGTATGAAGGGATCGGAATAAGCTTTAATACCGAGTTTGCAGCGAATTAGCATATCAAATTCGTACCTCAAATCTTCTTCGGTATAATTTAGAAAAAAATCTCCATTTCTCATCTTTCTCCTCATCTTTTTCGACTGGAATAAAACATTGCAGCACCGACCTGCCCTCGGGTTGATCGCGCCCGCAGTCCTACCTGTCCCTTCTGGCGGCTGGTGGAGAAAGGCCCCCGGCTAATTGATTTGATGGTTTCTTCATGCCATTGCATACACACTGTGCCCCGCGCCATAATAGGCATCATAGACATGCTGGAACACCGCTGTGGTTTTTTGATCGAATAGTTCCGGGGTGTAGGCCCTCGGCAAACCCTGATCCAGCATTTTCTCAATGGTTACCCGAACCTCGGCACGGGTCTGCAACCTTTCCTTGTCTTTAAGGATAAGGTCACCGAGTCCCAGAATGGATAGGTCTTCTGCAATGTGATCCTGAATCCATTTCTCGTTAAGTTCAGAGTGATTTACCTGAGAAATCTTTTCATATTTTACATAGCTGGGCTTACCCATGATAATCATCTCCCTCCAACATCTGCTTTGGAAATAACTTATAATGATTGATAACAAATCACGGCAGAATTAGATCGGGTTGTTTTTGTTTGAATTTCGACCACTCCTGAGCATGATCAGCATCTGAAAGTCGTTTTAGCCTCACGGTTTTTTCATTCGTTCCCGCATCTTCATCCAAACCAATCCCAAAATCTATGCCACCTATTTCTGTTAAAAGAAAACGATCGTGCAGCTTGTTCCATGGCCAAACGGCTATTTCCAGTCTGATATTTTGTGGAATCATGATCCTCAAGTGCCGGTTACATTGGTCTTCCAAATGGCTGATTACGGATTTCGTGATTTCAGTGACTCCATTTTGACCTAAATGATAGGTGAGTTTACCAACCGGCGGGCCATATTTTTTATTCTCAAGATATTTTAAAAAGCATATCAACACATTTTTATATTTAGAGACGGGAGACCCTTGTTGATTCTCCAGTTTGAAATTTCGATCCACAAGCATTACTTCACGAGCATTTTCAAGTAGAGAACTGACAGCGGTTACCATCTTTTCAGCCTCTCTCTCGACAACAATGCTTGGAGGCGCTGCCCAGTTTTCTTTATCAAACAGTGTAATGTCCCTAACCAGAATATGATTTTCAGAACCAGAATATTGTTCGACCAGAATCCCTCTGTATGGCCATGATTTATGCATATTATCTGTCTGGCTCCGCCAATCTCCATTTTCAACCAGCTTTTGCCTGCAATATAACGCCTTCTTTTTACCTAAGATTATTAAAGCTTCTTTTAATCTATGACGAGCAATTGGAGCATTATTAGAAATTCTGATTGTATCCCGTACCACATTCGCCCAATGATCCTTTTTTATTTCTGAAACAAGTCTGCCTTTATCGCGACCGAATGATTCTATGATGAAGCAGGCCTTGTCTTCATTGGTGAAGAAAGAAGGATCAACTGCATATTCATATATCATCAGTCGAAAAGCTCCTTCTCTCTCTCGTCAAAAAATCCGTCTGGCCAGTCTGTTTCAAAATCACCATCTTCAGTTATGGGAATATTGGCCACAATTGAACCGAGTTTACCCGGCATCACATAAATAACACCGACATCTTTATTCGTTACGGGAACACCTTTATTCTCGCCTCTGTGCGTTGCACGGATGCGTCGCAAGATACGCAGGATGAGATGCTCTGAATGGGTCTCAAGGATAAAAATGAGATCGGGGTATTCGCGCACCTGCTCTATAAAGAGGTCGCCAAGGGCCACCTGGAAGGCAGGATGGATATGCAGCTCAGGTTGTTCGATAACCACCAGCCCTGTTTTGTGATGCAAAGCAGCAACCACCACAGGAAGGACCTGGGAAATGCCGACGCCGATGTCCTGGGGCGCCAGTTCGATATCTCTGGCCTCGTCCCGGATAAGCAGGCGGCGCTTTACCGGCAGCGCAAGCAGGCTGTCGCACAGGTTCATATCCTCGTCAAGGAAACGGCCCTGCAGAACGGACAGCGTGAGCGGGTTGTCAACCTCGAGTTCCCGGTATTTCTTCACCTCCACACTGTAACCGGAATTGAGGCGATCCTCACGGGCCAGCCATCCGTTCACCTTGTCGATAAAAGTGTCTTCACTGAAAAATAGGGTGTCATAGGCAGCCAGGCCGTTTGCCCAGCGGGACTCTTCCGGAGAAGTTGCGGGTTTGTGGGCACGATTTGGTACCTCCCTTAATGGGCCGACATAGCAGAGTTTGCGCAACCCGTCCCTAACCAATTCCCCAGGCCCAACTGCCAGGGTGCTAAATAGACGGATAACATTGTGTTTGTCCTCAATATCAATGCCTTCTGCCCATATTGTATTCTCCAGAGAAAGATTTTTTCCCCAGTTCGGCAATGCTGAGCGTTGCTCCTCAAGATATATCGGTTTTGTAAGGCCAGGCACCCCTTTATCAAGGTTCATATAAAGAAAAAAATATATAAAGATAGAACCGCTATCGTCTAATTCAGGATCTTCCCATAACTCCGGGTCCGGTTCCTCATCACTACAAGCTTCAATAAATTTAGCCACCCTTTCCTTGATTTCATCGGGGTCATCTGACTCACGTAAAAATATGGGGTTGAACGGATTTATCTTTGTAATATACACTTGAAGCCCATCTGGTGAAGATTCTACAGAAATTAAATCTTTACCGTTTGTACATACTGTGTAAAGGGCTATATATGGTTTAGTGAATTGCTCACTCCATCGAATGGTTACTTCGATCTGTGCATTGTTAACCCGTGACACTGCCTGAAGCAGATAAGCGTTTCCTGCGTTATCAAGCTTATCCGTGCCGAAATATTCTACTCCACCGTCATAATAAATTGGTATATCTTCGTTTCTCAGATCGAGTTCAAAACCTATCTTGATAGGCAGGTTTGTATCATGCTTATGGACCAGACTCTCAAATCCGCCAAGGTCGATGGCGTCACCACCCAAGAGCGTCCGGTCCGGGTTCAGGTTCTGCCGTTCAAATATCTCGCGGGCATAGTGCAGGGCCTGGATTATGGTTGACTTGCCCGCCGAGTTAGGGCCGAAGAGCAGGGTGATGGGTTTGAGTTCCACCCGAACCTGCTCCCGGATGCCTTTGAAATTTTCAATGGTGATGGCAGTGATGGACATGGTTTCCCCTTTTACTCATTGATCAGCAGGTTGATTATTTCGTTGAGGTTCTAAAGCTTGACTGACTTGTTCGATCCGGCAATTCTTTTTCTCGAAAAAATTGCGCATATTCTTGGCAATAAACGAATGCTCATGTTCAAAGATGAGGTGAACCTGCTCCTGGGTCAGCCAACCGGTCTCATCGTCCAGCCGGAAACTGGCCTGGACTTGACTCTGACTGTTCCGGCAAAGAAGGTGTTCTCTCATCGTTTATTGCCCATGGTCAGAAGGTGAAAGCATCACAATTCTCCCCGGAAGGCACGTTGGGCAAGGGAGTTGAAGAGATTGCTTGCTTGTTCTTTTTGTCGTCTGTGATTGGCCATAGTGTATTTGACCTTTGCAACAATCCTGGAAAACATTTTCTGCAGTTCCAATGGAGGAGAATACGTTTTAATATTTACCATCCTTGTTAAACCCAAATCTTGGTTTGTAATGCCATGAGTAAATCGTTGAGATTGTGAATAGCAATAAGCGGTGTTAAGCATACTCTCAAGCCAAACTGGTTCAGCTTTTTTGTGATTTGTTTTAAGTAGAGAAACATGTACCCATACGGCTATTTCTTGATCTGAGTCAAAAACAGCAGCTATGCCTGTAGTTCCCCCTTTTGTATATAGAATGTCCCCTTTTTCTGGCTTACATTTCAGCCACTGTCTTTTCGCCTCTTCCCGACTTATATATTTTAAGTCTTCCCAAATAATTTTCCCTGGACGTATATGTCTTGTTGATAAGAACGGAATCCCGTTTGTTGAATATTGAGGGCTGATATGCGGGCCATCTTTAGCAGAGTGAATAAAATCTCCAAGAGTACCCCAAGGCCACCCCCTGGGATTGGTGACCGGATCGCCGAACATATCGAGAAAGGTGGCGCGGAGGAAGTCGTCGGCAAGTTTGATGGCCGCTTGCCGTTTCCGACGGATGGCGTCGGCTTTGTCCAGAATGGCCGCAATACGCTTCTGCTCAGTCAGTGGTGGCAGGGGGATAGGAAATGTTTTAATTTTAGTTAAATTGAGAGCAGACTGGGCTGTTTTGCTGGAAAGTGAATTTAGCTTTCGAACTGACGGGGGATTATTCAACCAATGCCAGGCATATCGTTTATTCACTTTTTTGGTGTCAAAACTAATCTTTGCCATGTTGGCTGGAATAACAGCAAAATCGTGTCCATTTAGATCATCTAAATAAGCAGAATAACCAATAGAACCAATTTTTATCATTAACAAGTCACCAATGCGCACTTGGCTTCTTTTTAATTCATCAGCTTTCTCTTCAGAAATATATCTAATTTCTTTCCACTCGAATTGGCTATTAGTAATATTCTTCCCCTGCAACACAGGAACGCCGTTAGGTCTGTAGTCTGAGGTCTTCAAGCTTGATCCAAAGGGGCCGTCTACAATGGCATTTTTATTTGGCGAAGCGATTTCGGTCAAAGTGGACCAGGTCCACCCTTGCGGCAGAGTGTGCAATATCATCCCAACATCCCCCTCAGCTCTTCCATATCCGCCATGATCTCCTTCTCCAGCCCCCACATCCGTTCCAAAATCTCCTTGGGCGGATCATACCGCTCTTCCTGGTACACCGTCTCCTTGTAGCGATTGATTGAGAGGTCATACTTGTTTTCCCGAATCTGATCAGCAGTCACGAAAAAGTGCTTCCGGGTCCGTTCAGTGTCCTTCTCCGGATCACGCTGCTGCCAGCGAGTCAACATATCCGGCAGGTCGTCCTTGTCCGGCTGCGGCTCCCGCTTGTCGTCCAGGGAAAAGCCGTCGCCCTGAACATCGTAGAAAAAGACGTTGTCGGTTCGGCCGCCCTTGGTAAAAACGATAACGGCGGTGGAGACCCCGGCATAGGGTTTGAAAACCCCGGATGGCAGCGAAATCACCGCTTCGAGCTGGTTATGATCCACCAGCAGTTGCCGCAGGGCCAGATGGGCTTTGGAAGAGCCGAACAGCACCCCGTCCGGCACGATGGTGGCGGAGCGGCCGCCGATTTTAAGCATCTTCAGGATCAGGGTCACAAAGAGCAGCTCGGTCTTTTTGGTCTTGACCTTTTTCAGTAGCGAGGGGTGGACATCGTCATAGTCCAGGCTGCCCTTGAAGGGCGGATTGGCGAGGATGACATCGAAAAAACCCTCTGACAGGACCGGATACGTTTCCGGAAAGCGGTTGGACAGGGTGTCCATGTAATGGATATCCGGTGCCTCGATATTGTGGAGCAGGAGATTCA
>JAPLJE010000783.1 GCA_026388755.1 Deltaproteobacteria bacterium
ATATTCGTGCCGCACATAGACATAACCTTCATGGGAACCAATGGCAATGGCGCCAACGATCATTCCCTCGATGACGCTGTGAGGATTTCCCTCCAGCAGACTGCGGTCCATATATGCGCCGGGGTCCCCTTCATCAGCGTTGCAGATCACATATCGAGTGCCGTGATGTTTCCGGCAGGTGTCCCATTTGATGCCTGTCGGAAAGCCGCCGCCGCCCCGGCCCCGAAGTCCGGATTTCTTGATCTCGGCGATGATCTTCTCCGGAGTCATGTCAAAAAGGGATTTGGCCATAGCGCTGTACCCGCCGACGGTAATATAATCGTCGATGCTGGTCGGATCGATGAGTCCGTTGTTGCCGAAGATGATGCGCTGCTGAAGTTTGTAAAACGGGATGTCATGCTCAAGGGTGATTTTGGCCTTTGACGCAGGATCCTTGAAAACAAGGGATGGAACCAGTTCGTTGTTTTTTATGGTTTTTTCAACAATTTCAAACACGTGTTCCGGTTTGACCTGGGGATAGAAGATGCCTTGTGGATGAACGACCATGATCGGCCCTTTTTCACAAAAACCATGACATCCGGTCAGCTTGACCTCAACCGCTTCAGTCAGATTCTGCCGGGTCAACTCTTCCATCAGGGCCTGATGCACTTTTGCGGTACCATAGGCGCCACACCCAGAGCCTGCGCAAAGTGAAATCAGTTTCTTTTTGCCATGGGATTGGGCGGACTTGAGTTTGTCCTGAAAATTCTCCAGGGATTCCCGATTCGATAAAATTGCCATGATATCTAATAACCTCCGTTACGCCGTGCCGTTAAGAGGCAAGTTTTTATAATCGTCGATGACTTTTTGCGCGGCTGTTCGGTCAAGACCGCCATAGGTTTCCTTGTTAACCGTAATGACGGGCCCGGATGCGCAGCAACCGATGCATCTGACTGCTTTCAGGGTAAAGAGTCTGTCCGCAGTGGTCTGGCCTTCCTGAATACCCAGTTTCTGCTGCAAAGTTTCGGTGATTTTTTCCGCGCCCCGAACATGGCATGCAGTACCCGTGCATACACTGACGATATACTTGCCTCTTGGCTCAAGACTGATGGTCTTGTAAAATGTGGCCACACTATAGATCAGGCTTTTTTTGACGCCGAGTCGGTCGACCAGAATCGAGATAATCGCGGGGGGGACATGACTGTAGATGTCACTGATGTCCTGCATGATCATCAGCAGGGCTTCTTTGTTCCCATGATAATGGGTAATGATGTCATCGATTTTTTTTAAATCAATTTGAATGGTAGGTTCCATGAGACTGAAATCCTTTGGATCAAATTATCGCATACGATAATGTCATTAATGATAATTTATTGATGGACACGGAACTATGCAGCCGATGGGCTGTTCACGACTGTCTGGCATATCACCGGACAATTTTCCACACAGGCGCCACAACCCGTACACAGATCCATCCTGATGCTGCGGGCGCGTTTTCGCACCTTGACTTTAAAATTGCCCGGAACGCCATCAACAGACTCCAGATCCGCATAGGTAATCAGTTCAATATTCAGATGCCGGCCGACCTCGACCAGTACAGGGGAGATAATTCACATGGCGCAGTCATTGGTCGGGAAGGTCTTGTCCAACTGGGACATAACCCCGCCAATGGATGGGGATTTTTCAAGTAGATACACATAATAGCCTGAATTGGCCAGATCCAGAGCGGATTGCATTCCGGCAATGCCGCCACCGACAACCAACACAGACCCGATAGCAGGGTTTCCGTTCGACATGATTCGCTTCTCCTATGCTTTGCATTATTAAAAACGTCAGGGACGTTTGGTTTCAGAAAATAGAAACAAAGTGTTTAACTAACCTTTGAAATTTTTCTTGTCAACAGATTTTCCGCAGAGAAAAAATCGAAAAAGAATGATTCATCATCGGGGAATGATAGAGGAAATTGAAATATATGGGGATTATCAAGAAAAAGCAAAGTGATATGGTTTACTGGCTGTCGCTCGGATTTTCAGCTGTCGAAACACCATGACCTGCCGGTCACCAGCGAAGTATGAAAATAAACCCAAAGGGGATGGTCAAAACGCAATCGGCTGAAATGGCAGTTTCAGCCGATTGCAAAAAACGGATTTAAGCTGCCAGCCGCACCGCATTGTCGGCAGCGCCCCGAATTTCATCAGGTGTAAATGGCTTGGCCAGATAGCCAACAGCGCCCATTCTGGCGGTTTCCACCGCCGTTTCAATGCTGGCGTAGCCGGTAATGATAACGACCATTGCCTCCGGCCTGCGCTCACGAATGCTTTGCAGCAGTTCCAGCCCTTTAACCCCGGGCATTTTCAAATCAAGCATGATCACCGGATAGCTGCTGTCATTAATTTTTTCAAGGGCCTCTTCGCGGCTGATTGCCTGGTCCACGCTATAGCCTTTTTTCTCAAGTATTTTTCGGATATTATTGTTCACAGCCACTTCGTCATCGATAACCAGAGCGCTGCGCCTGGCGCCAGATGGACGCTTGATTTTCGATTCCTGCTGCGCC
>JAPLJE010000496.1 GCA_026388755.1 Deltaproteobacteria bacterium
ACAAGCCCTTTTCCTCTGCCCAGCGCGTCTCTGGCGGTGACGGAAGAGATGCCCGCCTCCGATAACGCCCGTTTGGTTTCATTCATCTTGTTCATTCGAATGATGGCGGTAATTTCCTTCATATTTTCACCTCGGTCATTTCCCCGGCGGATGTCTCCTTGATTCCCGAGCTGATGGTATATGCTTCCTCCACAGGAACCACAAAAATCTTTCCGTCCCCATAAGCGCCTTTGTCTCCGGTTCTTGCCGCCTGAATAATCGTTTTGATCACAAAGTCCTTGTCCTGATTTTTGACAACCGCCAGGATCATTTCCTTGGGGATTTCGTCATAGGTGATCTCTCCGATTTTGATGCCGCGCTGTTTGCCGCGACCCACCACGGACATTTTTGTAATACCGGGAAATCCGGCGTCCATAAGCGCAGCCAGAACATTATCGACTTTTTCAGGTCTTACGATTGATCGAATCATTAACATCTTAATAACTCCTTTTTGTATGTAAGTTCTTACTGAAGACTTATAACTGACGTTCAAAGTATTTTTTCATCTGCTTCAGCTTTTATCCTGATTTGTTATGTCGCCAGCCCGTGCTCAATCAGCATTTTTTCCAATTCGTCGATTTCCAGGGGTTTGGGAACGATAAACATCTGGTTGTTTTCAATCTTTTTGGCCAGGGTGCGATATTCATCTGCCTGAGAATGTCCGGAATCATATTCAATAACGGTTTTCCTGTTGATTTCCGCGCGCTGTACGATGTTGTCCCGTGGGACAAAGTGAATCATCTGCGTTCCAAGCTTTTCCGCAAAAGCTTCGATCATGTCTTTTTCAAAGTCCACATTGCGGCTGTTGCAGATGAGTCCCCCCAGCCGAACCCCGCCGGCTTCCGCAAATTTTACGATTCCCTTGCTGATGTTGTTGGCTGCATACATGGCCATCATCTCGCCGGAAACCACGATATATATCTCCTTGGCCTTGCCCTCGCGAATGGGCATGGCAAACCCGCCGCAGACCACATCTCCCAGAACATCATAAAAAGCATAATCCAGTTTTTCGCTTTCTGCATAAGCGCCGAGCTGTTCCAGGAGGTTGATCGAGGTGATGATTCCCCTGCCTGCACAACCAACGCCTGGCTCGGGTCCGCCGGATTCGGTGCACAAAACGCCGCTGAATCCTGTTTTTCGTACATCCCCAAGCTCCACATCTTCACCTTCTTCCCTTAAAGTATCCAGAACCGTTCTCTGGGCCAATCCACCCAGAAGCAGACGAGTAGAATCGGCCTTGGGGTCACATCCCACAACCATGACCTTTCTGCCCATTTCCGCAAGTCCGGCAACAGTGTTCTGTGTAGTGGTCGATTTGCCAATTCCGCCCTTTCCATAAATGGCGATTTTTCTCATGTTGTTTCTCCTTGTTGTTGTTCATTAACCATCAAAAGCAGTTAGCATAACTATACGCAATACAAATGCCAATAGTTTAATATAATATAACATTATGAAATATAACAATATTAAAAATTACAATATATATTATAACATACAATATTGTAATCAAAATACTATAATATACAAAAATGTATGTTATAAATCAAAGAAATGCTCGTTGTTTTTCCACATAATTCAGGGGGAGCTTGGATGATGCGGGCTTCAGGAAGCGTTGTGAAGGGTGGATTTTGTTTTAACACGGAAAGCCAGAGAAGGTTGCTGGATTTGGTTTGTTAAGACCCGATTAAAACACAAAGAGGGAAACGATAAACTGTTTCCGTCTTTGTGTTCCTACACTGCCTTGTGATTGAGAATGGACTCAGCTTCTATATAATCACATGACACACCAAAACGACTTTATAAAACGCATTTAAAATGCCATAGAAAAAGTTACCCCGCCATAAACAAAATTGGAATTATCGCTGATACTGTTTACTTTAATGAAATCATCGGCTTTTGAGGAAAGTGGAAACGAATAGGCGATCATGGGTTTTATGGAAAAATATTCACCAAAGGGTATCGTGAAACCGGCCGATACCAGACCATTGTGAAGCGACCTGTATTTGGTATCAGGATCATTGGCTTCAACCATGCCGTTGTTGTCGGAATAATAATACCCCGCGGACGCACCCAAATCCAGGGTAATTTTATCATAAATCGGCTGTGAATGCGAGATGCCGAAATTCACATACCAGGCCGGCGCATGGGCGATTTCCCGGTAAACGGACAGGGTTGGACTCAAAATGGTATCAAGGGTCGCGGAAGCAAATACTTCCTGTGAATCCAGCGAGCTGGCATTAATATCCTGCGAGCCGACCGGCGGCGTGCCACCCAGCGCATAGTAGATATACCCACCGGTCAGCTTAACCGGCCCAAAGGCTTTTGCATATGAAAGAGTCAAATCCGTTTCCGTGTATTTTGACGTATGAGCGTCCGAGCCACGGGTTTTCAGATCCGTATCCATATTCCCCCAGACATTGAAACTGAACCCTTCATAGCCCAATGTCACGGACGGTTCAATTACCACACTGTTATGGCTCAGCTCCATTCCTCTCCAGATGTATTGGCTGAAAACACCCAAATCGACTGCTGCGGTTGGTTTGGATGCATCTGCTGCCGCTGGTTTGGCTTCATCCTCCGCCAGTACGACAGTTTGACTGGCAAAAATGATTGTCGCCGCTGCAATACAGGCCCAGATACGTCGGTTCTTCTTCATTCTTCTTCCTCCCTTTTTGATGTTCCTTCGTGAAAATTAATTAATTGAGTAAAACACTTTATTATCCCTGTGATTCAGTCCGTTGTTGGACGATTTTTCGGACCGATCACAGACGAAACCATCATCATTTCTGCTGCAATTATCTGTATGTCTTGTTGCGGATAGCGAAATCCGGATATGCGGTAACCGCTACTTCATATTGGTCAAGCCCTATCATTTCCACTTCTTCGGAAACCCTCATCGGCACAATCCTGTCAAGAACCCTGAAAAAGACATACATGACGATGAATACAAAGAGGAAGTTGACGGCGGTGCCGATAAGCTGGGCGATAAACTGGGATGCGTCTCCATAGAACAATCCCCTGACCGTGCCGGCAACGCCGTTTAAATTGTCGCCGTATGTCCCGTCCGCGAAAAGCCCAAGCGCCAACACACCCCAGGCTCCGTTGATCCCGTGTACAGACACCGCGCCAACCGGGTCATCAACTTTCATGACCCGTTCCACGAAGAATACACTGATGCAGAGGATGATGCCGGCGATGGCGCCGATAATCACCGCTGAAACCGAATTCACAAATGCACAGGGCGCGGTAATCGCGACCAGGCCGGACAATAATCCATTGGCAGTCATGGATAAATCCGGTTTGCCGTAGCGGGCCCACATGAAGATCATGGCTGAAAACGCGGCGGCAGCGGATGCCAGCATGGTATTTGCTGCGACAACGCCGATCCTCAGATCCCCGCCGGACAGCGAAGAGCCGGTATTGAATCCGAACCAACCGAAAGCCAGGATTAAACATCCGGTCACCGCCATGGGAATATGATGTCCGGGCAGCGCGTTCGGCCTGCCGTCGGCCCTGAATTTGCCCATTCGGGGACCCAGAACAATGGCTCCTGCAAGTGCGGTAAAGCCGCCTGTCATGTGTACGACCGATGAACCCGC
>JAPLJE010000778.1 GCA_026388755.1 Deltaproteobacteria bacterium
CCCGCTGTAAAAATCGACGTTCGGGTACAAGTGGTGTTCAATAAAATAATCATCGGTGACCGCAACATCCTCCAGTTGTTTTGCGATATCCAGCAGTGGATCGCTGATATGCAGTTTATCCAATACCTTGTCACACATTTTTTTCATGATTCTGGCACGCGGATCATACGTTTTATACACCCTGTGGCCGAATCCCATCAGCCGGAACGGATCCTTTTTGTCTTTCGCCCTCTCAATGGCCCGTTTGACATCCCCGCCGCTCTTTTGAATGCCTTCCAGCATTTCGATCACCGCCTGATTGGCGCCCCCGTGAAGCGGCCCCCAGAGCGCCGCAACCCCCGCGGAGATCGCCGCATAAAGATTAACCCGGCCGCTTCCGACCATGCGAACCGTTGAGGTCGAGCAGTTCTGCTCGTGATCCGCATGCAGAATCCAGAAGACATTCAGGGCCTTTACCAGGGTATTGTCGATATGGTATGGCCTGACCGGATTATCGAACATCATGTTCAGAAAATTGGCGGGATAATTCAGATCCGACCGGGGATAAATCACCTTGTGACCCCGTGATATTTTATAGGACATGGCGGCAAGGGTGCGGACCTTGGACAGAAGACGGGTCACCGTCAAATTGATTTCTTCCTCTTCGTTGATTTTCAACTCCGGATAAAAGCTCCTCAGGGCTGTCACCATCGCTGACACGATTCCCATGGGATGGGATGCCCTGGGAAAATTCTGGAAGAAAAACTGCATGTCCTCATGAATCAGGGAATTGTCATTGAGAAGGACTGAGAACTGATTCAGCTCCTGGCGGGTCGGCAGTTTTCCGTTTATCAGCAGATAGGCAGTTTCCGTAAAAATGGAATTCTCGGCCAGGTCTTCAACCGGAATCCCCCGATATCGCAAGATGCCTTTTTCTCCGTCCATAAACGTGATGGCGCTGGTACAGCTTCCGGTATTGGCAAAGCCGGGATCAAGGGTTATCAGGCCGGTGGTCTGACGAAGTTTTGAAATATCGATACCTTTCTCACCTTCCGATCCTACAACAATCGGCAGTTCACAGACTTTATCCCCGTAAATAATCTTGACTGTTTCCATCGTATGTTCTCCCTGTCCTTCCCATTACCCCTGTTTAATTTAATTGACATCAGGGCCACTCTCTTCATAATATCAAATCCATGAAAGACACAACCACCCGCCCGCTTGAGCACATCAGCGCCATTTTGCCCAGAGCTCTGAAAACGATTCACCCGGATAAAATCGACACGTTTATCGCCATCTGTAGCCTTTGGGATGACATTGTCGGCAAATCCGTATCCGATCATGTTCGCCCGGCTGCATATAAAGAGCCCCTACTCATCGTTCATGTGAACAGCTCGGCCTGGATCCATCACCTGCAGTTCACAAAAAATGATATGATCGAGCAGATCAACAAGATGCTTAAAAAAACGGCGGTGACCGACATCAAATGTAAAATCGGTCCGGTTTAAAACTCAAGGGGTTCAAGCTGACCGCTTTTGATGGTTGAAATATCCTTTCCGTACATCTACCTGAGTATTCAACTGACGGGTAACATTTTCACTGACGGCTTTCAATAAAAAAAACCCGAACCGGCGAACCGGTTCGGGTTTTTTAAGGAAACATTTCCTGTTACGTCAGTCCACAACCGGTCTGGGAAGCACCTTTGCTCTTTCAGCAATTTCCGGAACCTTATGTTCCCATTCAATGGCCATCAGGTGAACGCCGGCCACACC
>JAPLJE010000459.1:0-5873 GCA_026388755.1 Deltaproteobacteria bacterium
ACCAACTGATGCAAGTCTTTAGCAGCGGGTCAAAAACAATTGATGGGAAAAACCCGATCGACGCTAATTCCCTCTTTGAAATTGGCAGCACCACAAAATCATTTTCTGCAGCGATTGTTTTACAGCTCGTCAAAGAAGGAAAAATTAAGCTTGATGACACAATCGGCAAGTGGTTTGGCGATGAGTACCCATCCTGGAAAGATAACACTGTTAATGATCTGCTTAATATGACTAGTACCACTTTTGATTATTTTGATAACGATGGCGGCATTTTTGAAAAAGCATATTGGCAAAATCCAACTCACATTTGGACCACTAAAGAATTAAACGATTTTTGTTATCAAGAAGGGCCAAGTTGCACTCGTGATAATCCCAAAATACACACTCCGTTTTGTGCCCAAAAACCAGGACAAGGATGGTCTTACTCAAATACTAATTATATTTTGATAGAAAGAATTGTTGAAAAAGCCAGCGGCAAATCTTTCACTGAATTAATGCGACGACGGATTCTGGAACCATTGCAGCTAACCTCCGCAGTTTATGATCCAGAAAGAAATCCTGCCACGGTAAAAAACTTCACCAATGCATATCATTACGATCCCATAACCAATAAAGCCGAGGACGTCAGTAATTTCAGCTTGTCTGCTGCTCGTGCTGCTGGAGCAATTATCGCCACTACTGAAGATTTGGCCAAATGGGCGCGTGCTTTATTTTCCGGAAAAGTACTTGCACCGGCAGAATTTGAAAGGATGACCAAGGTAGTTTGCATGCAACCCGGAGAAGATTGCCAGGCAGGTGAAACAGCTCCAGCATTAAGCAAAGTGTCTGGATATAGCTGTGGTTTGATGCGTTTTCCAGGATTTGAGGTAAATGCACCAACCAGCAATTTCATTTGGGCGCACACGGGTGGTTCCGCAGGACATGGCTCAATTTTTGCTTATGACGTAAAAAATAACTTTGTTTTAGCCGCCATGCAAAACCTAATCGGCAGCGGAAATCTGGTATCGCTCGCCCGAGAAATTGATTTATCGATTTTTCCCGAAGAAAAAAGATAAGTAATGAAATTACAAAAAGGTGA
The DNA here is from genome assembly GCA_026388755.1 of Deltaproteobacteria bacterium. Classification (GTDB taxonomy): domain Bacteria; phylum Desulfobacterota; class Desulfobacteria; order Desulfobacterales; family Desulfatirhabdiaceae; genus RAAP-1. The sequence goes on from JAPLJE010000459.1 coordinate 1,079, forward strand.
TGTGGTAGGGAATTTATGGACACTTTCTTAAGAGTGGATTTATAATCCGCCAGGAGGTGTTCATTGAAAAAGGTTACACTCAACCATTGTTATCCTATTCGCAACACATGATGATTCGGAAGTGCTCAACAATACCTGCCGTATTCGAAAGTCGATCTCTTTCATTTTCGAAAAACACATCTGGTATTACAAATCCAGCATTTTGTCGCAGAAGAGAACACTTGTGAAATCAGATTTAGTCATTCTGGAATCATCTATTTGCAATTGACTTTCCAATACTGAATATCCTCTGCCATTATCCCTTGAATATCCGGTGATCCGTCCAAATCAGCAATTGACGACATCATGAAAATGGTTGAAGCCACCAAAGAGCTTGACAAAAATCAGAATCAATTTTGAAGTCGTTGATTGATAATTACTGGTGTTTCACCTCTGGAAAAGCACATTAAATCCCTGTGTAGATGCTTTTGAACAGCGGGAAATATCAGTCGGCATTGTTGGTTCTGTGCGGATTCATGGCGTCACATATAACTAACTGAAAAATTTGCATATTTCTGTAAACAGTTGCATATTCATTCACATGGTACAGAGTGTGCATATTAAAATATAAGTTGATAGCGGAAATCGCGGCGGTGTTAGAGAATAAGTCGGGTTTCCTCTCTCTTGGTGGGTCAAGCCATCATTATGCTGCGATCGAGTGTCCGATATTGAATGGCCTCTGCCACATGATCCACCTGTATATCCAGCGACCCGTCCAAATCCGCAATGGTCCGGGATATTTTTAAGATTCGGTTGAATGCCCGGGCCGACAACCCAAATCGGTTGATAGCCGATTCCATCAGGTTGAGCGAGGCGGCATCCAGTTTACAGTTATTTTTGATATGACGACTGTTCATCTGGGCGTTGCAATATGTCTTGGTTTGTCGAAACCGTTCAGATTGTATTGCTCTGGCTGCATTCACCCGTTCACGGATTGCCGCTGACGGTTCACTAATGGAATATCCTGTCAAATCGCGGTAGGGAACCGCTGGCACTTCTATATGAATATCGATGCGATCCAATAAAGGGCCGGATATTTTTGACCGGTATTTGAGAATCTGCTGTTTTGAACACAGGCATTCATGATTTGGCTGCCCGCTTTTCCCACAAGGACAGGGATTCATGGCGGCAACCAGCATGAAGCTGGAGGGATAGGTGATGGTGGTGGCGGCTCTTGAAATGGTTACCTTGTGATCTTCCAGCGGCTGGCGGAGAACTTCCAGGACGTGTTTTTTAAATTCGGAGAGCTCATCCAGGAACAAGACCCCGTTATGCGCCAGGCTGACCTCGCCGGGCCTGGGAAAATGTCCGCCGCCGATCAGGCCGGCATCGGATATAGTATGGTGCGGAGACCGGAACGGTCTGCGTGTGATCATGGCCTGATCTTTATCCAGCATGCCGGACACGCTGAAAATCTTGGTGGTTTCGATGGACTCATCAAAGCTGATGGGCGGAAGAATCGAGGGGATCCGTTTGGCCAGCATGGTTTTGCCGGAACCTGGTGGACCGATCATGATCAGGTTGTGTCCTCCGGCAGCCGCCACTTCCATGGCGCGCTTGGCCAGCTCCTGCCCCATAACCTCCGCATAATCTGAATCGGTTTCGCCCTTTCCTTCAAACATGCGCGAGATATCAGTTTTTTCCGGCTCAATCCGCGTATAGCCCCTGAAAAAATCGATGACCTGGGACAGTGTGGTTACCGGAAGGGCCACGATGTTCTGAACCACAGCAGCTTCCAGACGGTTGTCGTAGGGAACGATGATGGCCGAATATCCGGCTTGCTTTGCCGCAATAGCCATGGGAAGCGAGCCGTTCACCGGCTTGATTCGGCCGTCCAGGGACAACTCCCCCAGAATCAGGCAGTCGGAGACCGCTTCGGCCGGAATCAGACGGGTCGCGGCCAGAATGCCGATGGCAATGGGAAGGTCAAAGCCGGTTCCTTCCTTCTTGATGCTGGCCGGCGCCAGGTTTACCGTAATCCGGTCGTCCGGAAACGTGTAGCCGGAATTATGAATGGCGGCTCGGACCCGCTCCTTACTCTCCTTCACCGATATTTCCGGAAGTCCGACGATGGTAAAGCTGGGGAGCCCATAGGCGATATCCACCTCAACCTCAACCAGGTAAGCTTCCACTCCGATTACGGCGCTGCTTAATATTTTTGCAAGCATTCCGCCCCCTTGGAAATGTCTATCGGCCTATGGAAACCGGCTGGTGATTTCCCTGTCAAAAGCGAACTTTTCAAAGATGTCCTGATATTCGACCAGAATCTTCTCCCGTTCCAGCCCGGCTTTTTCCGGAGAATATTCGTGTTGGCTTTGATAACCGGATGTGTTCTGCTGATTTTTTATCAGCTCGTCCTTAAAGGGTTTTGAAATGGTAAATCCAAAGCGCTTATAAAGGCTTTGTAGAGTTTTATCCGGATACTTGACCAGAACTGGATATGGAACAATCGCCTGCCGGGAATCCGGCCATTTTGGAAGTTGGGATAACGGATATCTGTAATAATCCCTGGCCATATCCATCACGTAATCCCTGACCGAATGGGGGGAGGTTGGAGAATAAAAGTTTTCGATCCAGAAAAACCGGTGGCTGATTTCAGAGGGGATGGACTCCAGGGGATTTCTGACCATGCAGACAACATGCGCATCCGGAAATGTGTCCTGCAGGGATTGAACCCGGGTGCTGAAAGCCGGATTTTTTGAAAGAAACTTTTTTCCGCCTTTTCCAAAAACAAACAGATGACGCTGGACGCAGCGTTTGTAAAAATCCATAATCCGGCGCCTGTCTGTTGCAGACAGTTCCAAGTCGAAACGGGCAAGTGGCCTCAGTTCTTCATAGAATGGGAACATGAAAATCAAAAAAAAAGATGAAAAAATGTGCATCAGGATGCCGTCATCTTCTTCAGGTTCAAAAAAGCCTATCGGATGATAGGATTTTTTGAATTTTGCCTGTTCCCATTTGCGAATCCCGGAGGAAACAGGGTTTCCCAGTCTGCGGTCGAGTCGACCCAATGCCTTGAAAATTATTTTCTGGGTAATTGAAGGCGCAAACACAATTTCCCAGAACCGAATCGTCGTGAACTGTTCATCCTTTGCCATAAGCCGATGAATATAAGTGGTCCCGCTCCGGGGGAAGCCGACGATAAACACAGGATCTTCGATCGTTGTATCGTGATACCCCGGAAAAATGATTTCATCCAGAAGCAGACAGAACCCGTTGATCGTTTGATTCACAACATAAAACGGAAAATGAATCATCATGGCCGTAAGCCGTCTGCGGGTCAGCCTCGCATCGGTCTGACTGCCTGCAAAAAGCGATTTTCGAACCAGTCTGAAAGCCAGCTTGAAGTCAAAAGACATCATGAATCCTTTCGTTGATCAGCCCGCCGGGTGAACCATGGATGAGGCCGGGACAATGGTTACCTTTTTTTGAATTTCTGGAAGTTCTTCCTGAAGAATCTGAAAGGTCAGCGCATGGGGATGTCCGATGGCCAAGGCCTGACCATTTATCAATGCTTTCTGTAAGAGCAGGCGAAACTGTTTTCGAATCGCCTCTGGATCCTGTACATTATCCAGAAACACATCGCGTTCCGCATAGGGTACCTGGAAGAGCCTGGCGGATGACCGCGCCTGGCTTTCAGCAGTGGTTCGGCTGTCGATAAAGAAAAGATCTCTCTTTTTGATACTGGAGAGTATCTGATTCATCTGATCTGATGAGGCCGTCAATTTTGACCCCATGTGATTGTTGACCCCTTTAATGTAGGGGACGGCATCCAGATCGTCATTCAACTGACGGATCAGCGCATCGGGCAACATCGTGGTCATCAATGCTCCGGGGCCGGGATTGACAGCCGGATATTCCAGGGGCTCCATCGGAAGATGGAGCATCAAATCCAGTCCTTTTTCTCTGGCCATCTTGATGATTTGTCGTTGATACGGACTATGGGGAAGGATGGACAAGGTAATTGCCGCATTCAGACCGATGAATTTTTCGGCAATTTTGGAATCATATCCGATATCATCGATGATGATGGCAATTGAAGGCAACTTCCCCTTCTGCGGCGGATGGGGTTTGGTCAGGACTTCCCGGACAGGTGGAATTGCTGGCTCGGTTTTGGGATATATCTCGAAATCTGGCGGCTTTATCTCTGCCGGCGGATGGACCGGATGTCTTTGTACTTCAGGAATTGCTGCTATCGGACCCATGACCTGACCGTGTTTGTTTTTTTTCAGGGCCTGGTTCACCAGAACCCCCAGAACCAGCACCAGGATAATTAAAACAACAAGTCCCGTGATTCCTCGCTTCAAGTGAGAAAACATTCCCGGTTTTTTTCGGGATTTCCTTGTTGAAGACGCTTTTGTTTTTCGTGCGCGGAGAGGAGCGGCCATGAAAAGATCCAGTTGGGGAAGAACAAATCCGTACTGCGGGAGAAAGTCTTATTACCTAGCAGTACGGATTTGATGTTATGCAGAGAGTTATTTTTGCTGTAGCCCTTTAAAAATATCGTAGCTGATCAATGTTTCCAGGGCCCGCTTTACCTGGGTATCCATTTCCAGCCTTTCCGGGTTCACGAATCCGTCAACGCTTTCTTCCTCGGGCCCTGTCTGTGAGGGCGCCGGATTCTTGTCCAGGTTTTTGTCTGGGTTCTTATCCGGTGACAGCTTGGGTTCCTTTGTCTTTTTTTGCCCCTTGCCCGGTTCTGCTTCCAGATGGTTTTCCAGATCTTTTTCCTTTGGCATTACCAGGGGTTCGCGTC
>JAPLJE010000459.1:5898-6377 GCA_026388755.1 Deltaproteobacteria bacterium
GGCCCAGCTCTTGTTTGACCTCGATATCGGGTTCAATTCCCTTGGCCCGTATGGATCTGCCACTTGGCGTATAATATCTGGCGATGGTCAGCTTCAGCCCATAGCCATCCCGGAGCGCTTCGACATTTTGCACGGATCCTTTCCCAAAGGAAGTGGTTCCCATGACCAAGGCCCGTTTATGATCCTGTAACGCGCCGGCAACAATTTCCGAAGCACTGGCACTGCCGCCGTTGATTAATACAACCATCGGATAATTGCGTTTGACAACCTTGGCGTGCGCGGTAAACACCTTGGTGTTTTTATCCTGTCTTCCTTTTATGGACAGGATCGTTCCTTTTTCCAGAAACAGGTCGGATACCTCGATGGCTTGATTTAAAAGCCCGCCGGGGTTGTTCCGAAGATCAAGGATGAGTCCTTTGAGGGGCGTCGGGCCGGATTCCAATTTCTCCAGAGCGGAGATCAGATCCGGAGTTGTGTTG
>JAPLJE010000406.1:0-756 GCA_026388755.1 Deltaproteobacteria bacterium
CTGTTCGGACTGCTGCCATGCGGTGTTTGATCTTACCTTGATTGAAGCGCTGTATATCAATGAACGGTTCAGGGATAAATACAGCGGCGAAATCCTTAATATAATGATGGAGCGTTGCAATAAAATTGACCGCACGCTGTACAAACTAAAAAAAAGCGCCTACAAGGCGGTCGAATCCGGCAAGGAAGAAAAAGAGATACTGCATGAAATGGCGGAAACGCGCGTCCGCTGCCCCATGTTAAATGATGCCGAGATGTGTGAGATTTATGATTTCAGGCCGCTGACCTGTAAACTTTACGGTATTCCCACTGCAATAGGCGGTGAAGGGTATACCTGTGGGCTGTCGGGATTTGAAAAAGGGGAAAAGTATCCAACGGTAAATCTGGATAAGATTCAGAATAAATTGCTTCAGCTTTCAGCAGAGCTGGCTGCTTCGATACAATCCAAGTATGCCCGATTAGGCGAAATGCTGGTACCGCTGTCCATGGCTCTGGCAACTGTTTATGATGACGAATATCTGGGAATTCGGAAAACGGACGAAACAGCTGTGGAAGCAGCAGATAAGATCATGACGACCGAACAAATCCATTCCCGGGAAGGCAGATCAAATGACTGAATTTTCTAAAGAGGATGTGGAAATTCGAAAAAAAGCGGTGTTTGACAGCATGTCGCCCAGAAGACAGTCGCACATTCAAAAAAAAAGAAATGAAAAATGGGATCCATTTTCCGAACCCAAAGATCCGATCGACATTCGAA
>JAPLJE010000406.1:766-3636 GCA_026388755.1 Deltaproteobacteria bacterium
TTCGAAAAGATAAAACCAAACGCACCACCCAAATGCTGGTCAGGGAATTTCTGCAGACAATGACCAATGATAAATACAGTAATGCCTACGGCAGCGGTGTCCTGGAAATCGCATTGGGAATCATCAACGATGATGATAAATACAAAGGAATGTTTGACTTTTCATGCTGGTATCGCGAATTGTTGATAAAAGAAGGACAAAAAACATAATTTCAGTGGGCTAACCATAAATCGGATACCGAACCATCATGGGAGACCATCGCAGCAGTCCGATCGTTCGAATGTTTCATGTGCACAAGAACTACGGTATTCAGAAGTCGCTGGTAGACATTACCCTGGATATTTACCGGAATGAGTTTATCATCGTCACGGGTCCAAGCGGTGCTGGAAAATCTACGCTCCTGAAGCTTCTGTATCTGGGAGAACCGGTTACAGAAGGCCAGGTTATTGTGGATGGCGTCAATTTATCCCGGATTTCCAGAAGCCGTATTCCCTACCTTCGCCGCAACTTCGGAATCATCTTTCAGGATTACATATTGATCCCGACCAAAACCGTTTTCAATAATGTAGCGCTGGTTCTTGAGGCAATGGGAGAAAAGCGCCGGTTGATTCAGAAAAAAGTTCACAGCGTTCTTAGAACGGTCGAAATGGAGCACAAACAGGAAGCGTTTCCGCCTATCCTGTCCGGAGGCGAACAGCAGCGCGTGGCAGTGGCCAGAGCCATTGCCGGCAGCCCCAGAATCATTCTTGCAGATGAACCTACAGGGAGTCTTGATCCGGATTCAGCCGGCAATATCATGGCCTTGTTAAAAGGAATCCACCAGAAAGGGGCAACGGTCATTCTTGCCACACATGACCGCATGCTCATCGAGAATACCGGCGGCAGAATCATTCACCTGGTTCAGGGGCAGATGTCGGAGAACATTGGAGATGGCCAGATCATAAATACACCATGAAATCAACCATCATGCGAGCCTTGAGGGATATTAATGACAATCGTTTTTTAAACGGCGTTGCCATGCTCACGGTCGCGCTGTCTGTCCTGATTGCAGGCGCATTTTTATTGATCTGGACCAATCTCAACCATTGGATGGCCGCTTCCGAAAGCAATATTCGCATTATGGTATATCTGAAAGACGGCACAACCGAAGCCCAAAGTCAGGACACCACTTATCGCATTCAAGGACTCGACGTTGTTCAGACGGTTCAATTCATTTCCAAGTCCCAGGCACTTTCGACGCTTAAGACCCAACTGAAGCATCAGGCGTCGCTTCTGGATGGTCTGGGGGAAAACCCGCTTCCCGACTCCCTGGAAGTGGAGTTGAAAAACGGGGCAGTCAGGCTGAATCAGATTGAATTCATCGCAGACCAGATCACCCGTATGCCTGCGGTTCAAAGTGTTGAATACGGCCAGCAGTGGATGGAACGTTTTGCAAACCTGCTGAATCTTTTTCGCTTTGCCGGCATGATTCTGGGAGGGCTTTTCTTTATCGCCTCCGGATTAATTGTTGCCAATACCGCACGACTTGTGCTGTATTCCCGTCGGGATGAAGTCGAAATCATGCGCCTGGTTGGCGCAACCGATTTGTTCATTAAAGCTCCTTTCTACATTGAAGGACTGTTACAGGGCGCTTCGGGCGGGGGGGTCGGATTATTTGCGGTTTATGCCGCATATCTGTTTATGTCCTCGAAACTAACCAGCGATCTGGCGTCCGGATTCTGGCAGATCCGTTTTCTTTCGATAGAATCCATTGGAATAATCATCGGCTGCAGTATAGGAATCGGATTGATCGGATGTTTCCTTTCGATGAAACAGTTTTTTCGAAATTAATCAAAATCTCTGCAGTCTGCTTCCTGTTCCTGTCGACAGGATACGGCAACCTGCTTTCCGCGCCGCCGACCCTGACCGGCAGCATAACTGGTGATCGGGTCCATGTTCGCGAAAAACCCGATAAGCAAAGCGCCAGCATCGCCAACTTGCCAAAAGGAGCATCCATTGCCATTCATAACCATTTGAACGGATGGTATGAAATCATCATCGATGATCAAAGGGGTTTTGTCAGCGATCAATTTGCCAAAGTATCGGATCAGCAGACGGCTGATGAAGAGGATGCATCCCAGAGCCGGTCTCTGAAGGATTATCAACATATTCAACATCAGGTTGGCAAAATTACCCGGAATATTGAAAAGCGCCAGTCAGAACTGGAATCATTTGCACAGAAAGAAATTTCGGTTGTCACCCTTCTGGATGAAATTGACCGGACGCTCAACACATCCCGAAAGCTAACCGCAACACTTCATCGGGATATTGAAACCCTGAAACAAAAAATCAATGAAACCCTGTCGGAATCTGAAGAGCTTTCCATCCGGATCAAAACCAGTGATGAATACGCCGGAAAACGTGTGGTAGCTTTATACAAGCTGGACGGTATCGGTAGATTGAATTTTCTGATGTCCGCTGAAACGCTTCAGGACTGGGTTCATCGAAAGTATTTGCTGCAGCGGATTTTATCTTATGATGAACGGCTCTTCGCTCGGCTTCAGGAAGATAAAAAAAAACTGGAAGCCTTGTACGAAAAACAGAAAAGCCAGTATGAAGATACACAGGGCCTGGAAAAACAGCAAGCCAGTCAAATCCAGTCCATTGAAAAGGAAAAAGGCAAAAGACAAAAGCTATTGGCGGATATCCGGATCAAAAAATCTCAGGAGATTAATGCCATAGAAGCTCTGAAACAGGCAGCCGATCAGTTGAACGCAACCGTTGAAACCTTGGGAAAAGGCGATACGACACCGGACACTTCGACTCCGATGAGCGGCAGCGATTTTATTTCAAGCAAGGGCTTGCTTCAATTACCGGTGAAGGGTAGAATT
>JAPLJE010000753.1:0-1411 GCA_026388755.1 Deltaproteobacteria bacterium
GGAAGTGTTGAATCCGGGGGCAATTATTACATCAAAGGGATGAACGTTGTGATCGAAGGGATGACAGGGCTGACGATAAAGGTCGGAGGGAGCTTCGTGACCCTGAATGCCGGTGGTGTGTTCATATCGGGGCCTCTCGTCAATCTCAACAGCGGTGGTGCCGCGCTTTCCGGGGCTACCGGTAATGTTGTGGCTCCTGTTGCCGCCCTGCTTGCTGAGGTAGCCGCCAATGCGGCGCCGGGAAGTAGCGAGAAGGGGGAACAGCGGCAGAAGACCGATGCGGAGGAAAAGTCGGAGAAGAAATCATGGATAGAAATCGAACTTGTGGATGAGGATGGCAATCCCGTACCCGGTGAAAAGTACAGGGTTACACTCCCTGATAACAAGACCGTTGCCACGGGCACGCTGGATAAGAAGGGATACGCCAAAGTGGCGGGAATCGACCCCGGCACCTGTAAGATCACCTTCCCGAACCTCGATAAAGAGGCGTGGGAGAAGGCTTGATCGATATCCGGATCACTTCGGAACCCATCATGCCTTCATGGACAGGGCCACGAACCTTTTTCTCGCAGGGCGAGGGAAACCGGCGATTTTTTCTAAGTAAGTAAATATTTTCCTATTAGAGGAGACGTTATGCCGAAACATACCATCGGTCAAGGGGAGAGCATCCCAAGTCTTGCCGCGGAAAGCGGCTTCTTTTCGGATACCATCTGGAACCATCCTGAAAACGCCAAATTAAAGGATCTTCGAAAGGACATGAACGTCCTCTTGGCTGGTGACGAGGTGTTCATTCCCGAAAAGGAATTGAAGGAGGAGTCCGGGGCCACCGAGCAGAAGCACCGTTTCAAGCGAAAGGGTGAGCCGCACAAACTCAAACTGATACTGATGGCCATGGGAAAGCCCAGAGCCAATGAGGAGTACGTCCTCGATATCGACGGTCGGCTGATAAAGGGGAAGACGGACGCTTCAGGCAAGATCGAGCAGACGATCCCGGGCAAGGCCAGATCCGGGACTCTCATCCTCCGCGGCGGAAAAGAGAAGCATGCCTTAAATATCGGAAACCTGGACCCCCTCGATGAGGTGAGCGGCGTCCAGCAAAGACTGAACAATCTAGGTTTTAGCTGCGGAACCGAAGACGGCAAGTTGAATGAAGCACTGTCTCAGGCATTGGCGAAGTTTCAGGCAAAACATGACCTTCCGGTTACGGGCCAGAACGATGATGCCGTCAAGGCCAAGCTGAAGGAATTTTATCCGTAAGGACAAGGGAGGTGACCAGATGGGACTGCTTGACTCGATAGATTCGGCACTCGGAGGCGGCGAAAAACCACCGCGTACAAAGGCAGCTTCGGTCGCATATTTCCTGAACAATCCCCTGGGGGGAAATGCCGATGAGGGAGGGGCGGTCAGTCAC
>JAPLJE010000753.1:1436-1995 GCA_026388755.1 Deltaproteobacteria bacterium
AAAACACAGTAGATAAAGGCCTTCCCCTTGATTTTATCCATTTTGGCAGGGTACATCCCGATTTTTCCCTCAACTTCCATCACCAGGGCCTGGCGGACAATAACCGCGCAGACTTCGACGGAGTTGGAGATGGAAAAGCGGGGGAGAAAACCGCTAAAAACTTTAAGGCAATGATGTTCAGGGCAGGAGTGGAACGTGAAGCGATCCTCTTAAGCGCCTTCATCGCCTCCGTCCAGGCCGTCATCAAGGAGTGTGATGAAAACAAGGGCGCACTTGGCGAAGTAATGAACGCCGTCGGAAGCCTCTTCGGCGGCGGGGGTAAGGATACGGGACCCGATCCGGCCGAATTCGATGACATCCTCTCTGATATATCCCTGGCCGGAGGATTGGTAAACAAAACGCCGATCGCCTACAAGGATATCCACAAAGCCGGGAAGGATCTCCGCCAGTGTCGATGCGATTATAGCGCACTTGTCCAGAAATTCACCGACAAATACATGAAGCCGTCTCCTCCGGGCGGTGGTCTGATCCCGCTGGCTGCGGTTTCAGGCCCGCTTCA
>JAPLJE010000588.1:0-4081 GCA_026388755.1 Deltaproteobacteria bacterium
CAGGCTAAAGGACATGGTGATCGTCTCCGGATTCAAGGTTTTCACCAAGGAACTGGATGATATCATCTCCCGGCATCCCGACATCCAGCTTGCCGCATCCGTGGGTGTTCCGGACCCGGAACGCCCGGGTTCCGAGCGCGTTGCCATGGCCGTGGTACTTCGGCCCGGGGTTGAAAAAAGCGAGGGGGAAAAGGAGAAAATAGTGGTGTTTCTCAAGGAGCATGTCGCACCTTACAAAATTCCGAAGGTGATCCTGTTCATGGATGAGCTTCCCACCAGCGGCGTGGGGAAAATTCTGAAGCGCGAGATCAGGAGGATGCTGAGCGACAAGCTGTAAATATCCGTCATTTCCGGTCCGCTGGCGGCTGATCTTCCATGGATTCAAGCTGATCCATGGATTGGGAAAGCATATCGAGAATACGCTCTCTGGAATACAAGATCCCGTTTCCGATCCCAGGGCATTGGCAACGGGCTTTTTCCCATTGCCGCAAAGAGCGCATCTGGCTGAACCAGAAAGGGTAAATGCGGCACTGGAACGGCCGGACCGGATAAATCCGGCAGCCCTGATCGTAGAACCGGCAGGTGCCGTCCGCTTCCTCGGCAATGCTGAAACCCGTTGCAATTGGCCGCAGATGAATCCGGGTCAGATCGGGTACGGGCATTTTCAGAAATTCTGCCAGAACCTTGATTTCCTGCCCACTGATGCGGATGATGCCGGGATCTCCCGTGCAGCAGGCGCCGCAGCGCCGGCATTCAAAGTGGATTAAGAAATAAAAAAAATACCGGCGATGATATTGTTCGTCAGGGTTGCATTTCATATGGGTTTCGATCTATAAAAATGCGTCGGTTAAATGGTGGAAACCCGATATCACTATGGGTTTCGATCTATAAAAGGCGTCGGTTAAATGGAGGGAACCCGATATCCCTTTGTCTGGCTTTCGCTGCCGTCTTCACAGGCAGTGACATATGCGGCGCCTTCTGAGGTTTCCCACAGGACATTAAAGCCATATAACTTCATTCCAAAATGGCTTTTTTGAGGCGTGGATGTGTAATAAGCTGGTCTGGGGTCCATTTTGAGCAATTGTTCGATGAGCCGCGTCAAGCCAGGGTATCCGGACTGTTCTTTTTCAAGGCAAAAGGCCCTGGCTTCGGGGCTGAAATTGACCCGTATGAGGGCTTCCGGAATGCTCGAGGCAAATCCGCCGCTGGCATCGAAAATGGCGTCGGCATAGGGCAGATAAGGCTTGATGTCCAGAACCGGGGTGCCATCCATCAGGTCGATGCCGCTGAGGTAAAGACGGGTTTCTTTTTTTTCCCGGACAATCTTCTCGAGCCGGACCGCCGACATACCGATGGGATTGGGCCTGAAGCCGGAACGGGTTGAAAAAACCCCGGTCCGGCGGTTTCCGCCCAGCCGGGGCGGGCGGACAGTCGCCTTCCAGTTGTCCCGCATGCTGGAATGAAAGACAAAAATGATCCAGATATGGGAAAAATCATCGAGCCCTTTAAATGCTTCCATCTGGTCAAATGGAGAAAACACTTTTAAAATGGCGCGGGCCTCCGTGGCCAGGCCGGGCTGGCGGGGAATGCCGAATTTTTCCTTGAAACAGGAGTCGATGATGCCGATCGGTTTAAATGAGAATTCCATGGTGATTATTATAATGGACGTTATTGATAAATGTCAAAAAATCCCTTTTCTTTCAAAGACCGTTGCATGACAGCGGAAATTGGGTTCTGATAAAGGAGCGCGATCATGACGGCGACATCTTCATACTTTAAAAAAATGCCTTTGACGGCACTGACCCGTGTGGCATCGGGCCAGGAAGACGCGGATCTGGCAATCCTGAATGCCAGGATTGTCAATGTGTATTCCGGCGAGATTCTCGATAACTGCACTGTCGGAATCAAGGGCGAATGGATTGCCTGGGTGGGGAATGCTCCGAAGAAAGTGGATGAAGCCCATACCCAAGTCATTGACGCCAGGGGAAAAACCGTGATCCCTGGCCTTATCGACGGCCATACCCACATGGCCTGGCTTACGGATCCCGTTGAATTTTTGAAAGCCGCCATGAAAGGCGGCACGACAACGCTGATTACGGAAACCATGGAAACCTTTCCAATTCGGGGCAGCGAAGGGGTAAAGGATTTTCTGACCGCGCTCCAGAACCAGCCGATTAAAATATTTACCACGGCTCCGGCCATGGCTTCCATCAGCGGGAAAACCAGGGGAATGCCTGCCGAGGCGCTCTCCGACCTGCTGAACCAGGAAGGAATGGTCGGCCTGGGGGAAGCCTACTGGCAGGCCGTGATTCAGGATCCCGATATATTTTTGCCCATGTTCGCTCAGACCCTGGCTTCCGGTAAATTGCTGGAAGGCCATTCCGCCGGCGCCAGCGGCAAAAAGCTCATGGCATACGCCGCTACAGGAATTTCTTCCTGCCATGAACCCATTTCGGCGGATGAAGTTCTTTCGCGCCTTCGGCTGGGACTCTATGTCATGATCCGGGAAGGCAGCATTCGAAGGGACCTGGAGGCAATCTCGAAAATCAAGGATTTCAATATCGATTTCAGGCGGCTGATTCTGGTTACCGATGGCGTATCACCGGAGGATATGCTCAGCAAGGGATACATGGAATATGTGGTGCAAAAAGCCATTGACTGCGGCTTTGATGCCGTTTCGGCCATTCAGATGGCCACCCTGAACGTGGCGGAGCATTTCGGACTGGATGCCCTTGTCGGCGGCATTGCGCCGGCAAAACATGCCGATATGCTGATCATTCCGGATCCCGGCACGATTATCCCCGAGGTCGTGATCAGCCGGGGAAGGGTTGTGGCTGAAAACGGACAGATCCTTTCGCACCCCCGGCGGCATGTGTTTTCACAACAAAGCCTATCCAGCGTCCATATCCCGGAGCCTTTAAAGCCCGCTGATTTTGCCATTCGCTCTCCGGAAGATGTGCCGTTTGTTCGGGTACGGATTATCGATCTGATAACAGAACTTGTCACGCAAGAACTTCAGATGGAGATGCCGGTTGAAGGCGGAGAGATCCTCGCCGATACCGAAAAGGACATCATCAAGTTGGCGGCGATCGATCGGGTTCATGATCCCGGAAAGCGCTTTGTGGGCCTTATCCAGGGAACCGGCATGAAGTCCGGGGCCTTTGCTTCGAGCGCTGCCTGGGACAGTTCGGACATCATCGTGGTGGGGGTCTCGGATGCGGACATGGCGCTTGCGGTAAACCGCATTCGGGAAATGCAGGGCGGGGCCGTGGTCTGCGATGGGCACTCGGTTCTGGCGGAACTGGCGCTTCCGGTGATGGGCATCATGGCCAATATTCCCATTGCGGAGATGGCCATGCAGCTTGATGCCATTCGGGCGGCCATCTCCAGACTGGGGGTTCATTTCTCCGACCCGCTGCTAACCCTTGTCACCCTGACCGGTGCGGCCATTCCTTACTTGAGAATTTGTGACGAAGGACTGGTGAACCTGAAAAACGGTAAAACCACGGGGCTTTGGGTTTAATTCATGCAAAATTTATCATCAATAAACTGTCGGCAGGGCATGGCGTCACCAAGATATGACCGGCCCGTTACCCTTTTTGTCCAGTGCTTGGTCGACAGCCTCTATCCAGACGTAAAGGACGCGGTGGAGAAAATCTTTCTCCAACTGGGTCTTGATGTCGTGTGCCCAACGGATCAGACCTGCTGCGGGCAGCCGGCATTTAATGCGGGGTACCGGAAAGAGGCCAGAGCCGCGGCTGCCAGATTCATCGACATCTTTGGCGATGCCGAAACCATCGTCTGCCCTTCGGGTTCGTGCGTGAACATGGTCAGGCGTCATTATCCGCTCCTGTTTGAAAATGACCCGAAATACTATTCCAAGGCCATTTCTCTGGGAAGACGCATATTCGAGTTGACGGAATTTCTCGTCGACGTGCTCCAGGTGGACGATCTCGGCGCCTCCTTTTCAGGAAAGGTGACCTATCATGACTCCTGTCACCTGCTGAGGGGCCTGTCTGTCCGGTCCCAACCGCGCCGGCTGATTCAGAACGTGAAGGGGGCCATCCTTGTTGAAATGAAG
>JAPLJE010000588.1:4115-7732 GCA_026388755.1 Deltaproteobacteria bacterium
TCCGGGGTGGATGTTGTCGTGGGCTGTGACATGGGGTGTCTGATGCAGATTCAAAAACATCTGATCCGCCTCGGCTCCGATATCAAGGCCCTGCATATCGCTCAGCTTCTGACGATGAACTCTTAGAAGAAAATACATGCAATCATACATCAATGAAGCCAGAAAGGCCATTTCAAATCCCGTGCTTCAAGGGGCGCTGGCCAATCTTCAGGACCGGCTGGGAAAGGGAGCGGCCGCGGCCTACCTCAATCTTCCGGAGGGACCGGCCCTGCGTCTCAAAGCCCATGAACTTCGCATGCAGGCGATCAACAACCTGGATGTGCTTCTGGAAACCCTGACTGTTCAGGTTGAAAAAAACGGCGGCCGGGTGATCTTTGCCGAAGATGCCGCAGCCGCGGTTGCCGCCTGCCGGGATATTGTCCGAAAGCACGGGGTGCGGCGCGTGGTTAAGGGAAAATCCATGGTGACCGAGGAAATCGGCCTGAATGCCTCCCTGATCGCAGACGGCATCGAAGTGACTGAAACGGATCTCGGGGAATACATCGTGCAGTTGGCGGTGGAACATCCTTCTCACATCATTGCGCCGGCCATCCATAAGACACGAGCTGACATCGGAGCGCTCTTGACCGTAAAACTGGGGATTGCCTACAGCGATGGTCCGCCGACACTGACCTGGGAGGCCAGAAAAGCCCTTCGGGAGAAATTTTTAGCTGCGGACATGGGTATTACCGGCTGCAACCTGGCCTGCGCCGAAACCGGCCATATCGCCATTCTTTCCAATGAAGGCAATATCCGCATGGCCAGCACGCTTCCCAAAGTCCATGTGGCCATCATGGGAATGGAACGCGTGTCCGCCACCCTGGAGGATCACGATGTTCTCCTGAGGCTGCTTTCCAGGGGTGCAGCAGGTCAGAAGATGGCCGGTTATGTCAGCCACATCAGCGGTCCCCGGGAGCCCGGCCATGAGGACGGACCGGAGGCCTATTATCTGATCATAATGGATAATGGCCGCAGCCGGATACTGGCGGATAAAAGATTCCGGGAAATCCTCTGCTGCATTCGCTGCGGGGCCTGCCTCAATGTCTGTCCGGTTTATGCCAAAATCGGTGGTCACGCCTATGGAGCGACCTATTGCGGTCCGGTTGGCGCGGTGGTAACCCCGCTTTTGACAGGAATCAACCGTTCCAGGGACCTCTGTCTTGGAGAAACCCTCTGTGGGGCCTGCCGGGAAGCCTGCCCGGTTCACATCGACATTCCCCGGATGCTTCTGGAATTAAGATCCATGCTGGCCGACGGGGATGCATCCTGGCAGGTGCGGCGAAACAGCCTTCTGGAAAAGGCGGGGTGGATGATCTGGTCCTGGATGATGCAGGATCGCAGACGCTATGAACTGGGGTCCAGGCTGATGAAACGGATTTTTCAATGAACCTTGAACGCATTTCCAATCAGACGCATTTTCTTCAGAAGATCCGGACTGCCCTGGGGCAGCCCACAGCAGCCGGCAGAAATTTTCACGATGTGTTTTCCGACGATCGAGGCGAAGCATCTGATCTTCTGAACAGGATTAAAAGCCGATCGGCCCTGGACAGAATGCTCCTGCTGGATCGCCTGATTCAGGAAGGATGCCTTCTGAATCTGAAAGTCATTCCCGTTCCGACTGTTGCAGACGTAGCGCAGGCCATTTCCGAACTGGCGCAGGAACGCGCGCCGGAATGGAGCGAGGCCAAAAGTCTGGTCGCCTGGCGGCATCCGTTGATCGACAGCCTGAACCTTCCGGAGCGCTTAAAAGATCAGGATATTCCGGTTTATGTGCCGGACCCGGAGCCTGCTGATGCCGGCCTGTTTCGCCTTCGGGTGCAAACCGCGATGATCGGCGTGACAGCCGCGGACTACTGTATCGCCGAATCCGCCAGCCTGGTGCTGAAAACCCGTCCCGGCCAGCCCACCGTCGATTCATGTGGCCGTTATTACTGAAGACCAGTTGCTGCAAAGCCTTGCGGAATGCTATGCCCTGGTGAAACGTGACCCGGATGCTGAAAAGGAAGGCATGACCTGTTGCATGACATTGATCTCCGGGCCCAGCAAAACAGCGGACATCGAGGCGGTTATGGTTCACGGGGCGCATGGCCCCCGAGAGATGATCATCTACGTGATTGCCGGCAATTAGTGGTAAATTTATAAATATTTTATATTACTTTAAAAAAAACTGCATCGTAACGAGTGGTACAGCAACATTCGGTGGAATGTGATTATTTTTATGCAGAAGATAGCGTTAATATTAGTCTTAACACAGATTTTATTGAGGACATCGGATGAATATTTTGATTTTCGGAAACTGCATAACAGAACGATGCATGCAATATCGAAAAAACCAAGACTATCTTAGCGTTGCAGGACGTAAAAAAGTATTAGCCTTATCAAAAACAATTGAGGGACTGGGGCATGCAGTTGATATTTGCTCGATATCTTATTCAAAACATACTCATTCAGTATTTATCGAACAACTCTCAAAAAAAAGCCGTTTAATACACGCACCAACTATCGGATTGAAAGGCAAGCTCAGTTTTTTTAAACGAACAATCGGTACGATTTTTAATATATTTTGGCTCATTTTACATTTCAGAAGTTACGATGCCATTATTTTTTGGAATTATCATATCGAGTTCAGCCTTCCCGCCTTAATGGGTAAATGGATATTCGGAATTAAAGCGATAATGGACTACGAAGATGGGCTATTTCTGGACAAAGGCTATCGGGGAGCTATTTACCGTTTCTGGGAGAAAACGGTTTACCATCATTCTTCTGGATTTATTCTGGTAAATGAACGACTGAAATTTCGGCTGGAACAACATATGACAACAGAAAAACCATACGTTACCGTTCATGGATTTATTGATGGCGATTTATTGAAAAGGTATAATAACTTGGGAAAAGGTCCTGTTAAGCGGATCGTCTTTTCTGGAAATTTCTCTACCGGATTCGGATTTCAGGAATTGCTCGGATATGTGGATCATTTACCCGATGATATTCTATTTGATATTACGGGAAAAGCCTCGAAAAATGAAGAAAACGAATTGAAAAATCATATCGAACACCGCATCAATATGCATTATCATGGATTTGTGGATGACAATAAATTTTCGGAAATAGTAGAAAAAGCCGATGCATTTGTTCTGTTGAATGACCCCATGTCTCCCTATAATCAAACGAATTTTCCGTCGAAATTTTTTGATTATCTGTCTCGAAACAAATTTATCCTGACCACTCACAATTCTTTGCTAACGCCATATCGTCATTTGAAAAATGTTGTTATTATAAATAATTTCCCTTACAGTATCAAGCAGTTGCATGAAATGACCATAGCCCGTCAGACGGATTGTCAGCAAATCAAGGCGTTGGAACTGGATACTGTCAAGCGGTTGAATGGATTTTTTAAACTGCTTAACATTTAAAGTTTCTACCATATGCTCAATGCCATGGAAGAATCCGGGAATAGATTGGTTGTTAAAAAAGGGTATAAATAAAAGGCGAGATGGCCGAGGTCTGCGCAAAGATGATCAGAACGCTCAGCATCAACAGGATGATGAGAATCGGCGCCAGCCAGAAGCGCTTGCGTA
>JAPLJE010000132.1 GCA_026388755.1 Deltaproteobacteria bacterium
GGTTTTTTTCACTCATTACCTGCTCTTTTTAATAGCAGATTACTATCTTAAACTATTGTCCGGAATTTGGGGACCACTATACCTGCCCTTCGCCGGCAGCCGATAGCGCTGATTACTGCTGCAATCAGCAGGGGGTTTCAATCCAGGGTCATCAATGCTTGAAGCTTCTCTGCCCCGTGTAGACCATGGTGGCGCCAACTTCGTTACAGGCTTCGATGGACTGGTAGTCATTGTCCGATCCGCCGGGCTGGATGACGCAGCCAACACCTTCGCAAAGGCCGACATCAATGCCGTCCCGGAAAGGGAAAAACGCATCGCTGACCATGGCGGAACCTTTCAGTCCGCCATTTTCACCGGCAACACGCTGATCGATTTCGGCCTTGTTTTCCCGATCTTTCAAATCGTTGTAAGCAATGCCGAATATTTCGAAACAGTACCGGTCGGCAAGCTTGCGGTAAGCCTTGTCCCTTGCAATTTCAGCCACACCGACCCGGTCCTGCTCCCCGGTTCCGATGCCGACAGTAACCCGGTCCTTGACATAAATCACGGAATTAGAGGTCACGCCGGCTTCGACCAGCCAACCGAAAAGCATATCCTGATATTCGTTTTCCGTGGGCTCCCGCCGGATGGCGTAAGATTTGCCCTTGTAGTCGCAGGCAGCCAGTTTTAAATCCGTCTTTGCCCGGGCCTGGGGAACAAAAGACCACTGGGCCACAAGGCCGCCGTCCATCAGACTCTTGATATCCACAAAGCGCTGACCCACAAAATCCTGGAGACGTGCGATATTCTGTATGCGGACAACCCGAAGGTTTTTCTTGGCTGAAAAAATGTCCATGACGCCGTCTTCAAATTCGGGTGCAACCACGACTTCGGCGTATTGATTGCTGATGGCCTCGGCAGTTGCCTTGTCCACGGGCCGGTTGACCGCGATGCAGCCGCCAAAGGCTGCCAGCCGGTCCGCGATCATGGCTTTGTGATAGGCATCCGAAAGCACATCGGACTGGGCAACGCCGCAGGGGTTGTTATGCTTGACGATGACGGCCGTGGGAGTATCCATGAAATACCGGAGAATGTTCAGGGCATTGTCCGCATCGGTCACATTGGTTTTTCCGGGATGTTTTCCGGACTGAAGCAGTTCGATGTCGGATGCCAGGTACTGGCCCGGCTGGATGGTCCGGGTTTCTCCGAGAAGCCTGCCCTGGATTCTCGCCGTATCGCAGGCCTTTCTGCTCGCCTTTGATATCCCAGAGGACTTTTTCATAAAACAGGGTCTGGCGGCCGGTTTCGTCAATGAAGCTGATTTCCATGCGTGGCGGAAAATGCTCGTCCACGATGGTTTTGTACATTTTTTTCAGGTCATCTGCCATAGCAACTCTCCTTAAAATAAGCTGGTTTGAGAATTGAACCCCATGCCGTATAGCCATTCACAAAGCCGGGGAGATTATTTCTGCCGATATCCAGTCCCTCTGACATCTGATCGGTTAGACCCGGATCTAAGACGGATAACATTCCCTGACGTTTTCAATTGTCCGCGCGTTCAGGTATTCGGCGATCATCCGGTCATAGGCAGCGGTATGGCCAAAGGCTTTCTGGGCCAGCCTGAAACGAAGGTCCAGGGAAATCCGTCCGTTGGCGGCTCGCATCTCGGACAGTATGGCGCTGTAGTCTTCCGGATCCACCACGGAAGCCACGCGGATAAAATTTTTGGCCGATGCCCGGATCATGCAGGGCCCCCCGATGTCGATGTTGCCCCGGGCCTGCTCCACGGTCACACCCGGCTTGGAAATGGTCTGCTTGAATGGATAGAGATTGACGACCACCATGTCAAAGGGCACGGCCCCGGTTCTGGCCAAATCCCCTTGGTGTTCGGCGTTGTAGGTTTCGGTGAGAATGCTCAAATAAATTTTGAAATCCAGCGTTTTAACAAGCCCTCCCTGGGTTTCCGGCTGCCCGGTATAGTCTGAAACCTGTTTGAGACAGGTCTCGGCCCGGGTTCCCAGAAACTCCCGGATGGCGTTGTAGGTGCCTCCAGTTGAATACAGGGTCACTTGCGGATTGATCTCCAGGAGCTGAGTGACCAGTTGTTTCAGATTGCTTTTGTCTGAAACACTGATCAGCACATTGCGAACTTCGATAAGCGGGTCAATTTGGGTAACCACATTCAGTGTCATTGTTTACATCTCCCCCTGATATTCCTGTAAAAACCGGTTAAAAAATGCGGTCATGAACCGGTGACGCTCACCTGCCATGCGTTTGCCTTCGGAAGTCATCATGCGATCCTTTATTTTGCTAAGCTTGACGCGATATTCCCTGAAACCGGTATCGTCAATGGAATACGGAACGCTTTTTTCAGCGGGAATATCGGGGCTGTGCAGCCTGGCGCCGATTTCTCCGGCAAACAGATACGCTCTGGCAATGCCGATGGCGCCGATGGCATCCAGCTTGTCGGCATCAAAAAGGACCTTGGCTTCAAGGGTTTCGGGAACATGCATTCCCCGAAACCGATGGGTTCGAATACAGTGAAGGATATTGTCTTTCTGCCCCGGCGAAAACACAAGCGTTGCAACGATCGGCTCGGCCAGCACGGCGCCGTGGACCGCGTGACAGACCGAACCCCGGGAAGCGTCCTGATGGGGCCTGCCGATGTCGTGAAGAACGGCTGCGACCCGCAGGACATCCATGTCCGCCTTCTCTGCCGGGCCGATATGCTCGCACAGTCGAAGGACCCGAAGCGTGTGATCCCAGTCGTGGCTGGCGCGCGCGCCGGAGAACATTTTCTGTGCGATTGTCTGGATATCCATGTCACGCCGCTGCTTTTCCGGTCAACTCCGTGATAT
>JAPLJE010000655.1 GCA_026388755.1 Deltaproteobacteria bacterium
ACATCCGGGGCACATGACCGGATCGATCTTTACCCTTTCTGCTTCCAGATAAAAGGCCGGACAGGCCAGTTGGCTGATACAGTCGCGGTGATTTCGGCATTTATCGCTGACATAATAGGCTCTGGACTTGGCTTTTTTATGTCCTTTGGCGTACAGGGTGCACATTTCCTGGGATATCACAACCGATACCCCTTTAAATTCAAAGGCTTCCCGGAGCGCTTCGATGCTCTTTTTCACCTTGTAGGGCTGAATGATCGATACATGGGTAACGCCCAGCGCCCGGACAACGGCTTCGATTGAGATTCGTCCGTATCCCGAAAGGTTCATCAGCCCCATATCCACGCCGGGATTGGGCTGATGGCCGGTCATGGCCGTGATGCCGTTGTCCAGGATCACGAAAGTGAAATTATGGTTGTTGAAAACCGCATTCACCAAACCGGGAATTCCGGAATGGAAAAATGTGGAGTCTCCGATAAAGGAAACCACTTTTTTGTCCGTGACTTTGGAAAACCCGCAGGATGTGCCGGCGGATGATCCCATGCAGATCAGAAAATCGCCCATGGAAAGCGGCGGCATAAACCCCAGCGTATAGCAGCCGATGTCCGTCGGGTAAATGGTCTGCATGCCTTCGGCGGCTTTTTTCACCGCATAGAACGTGGCCCGGTGCGAACATCCGGCGCAGAGATTGGGGGGCCGCTGGGGGATTTCTGGAACATCGGAGAGATCCAGCATGGCAGGCAGTGAAAAGTCAACGCCGAAATAGGCCGCTACGACCTGACGGACGAGCCGGGGGTTGAATTCGTAGAGTCTGGAAAAAAGCTCTTTTCCCTTGCCGCGGATCGGAAGGGTTAAGCCGGCTTCCTGGGCAAAGGCCTTGACGGCCTCTTCCATAAACGGCTCGCCTTCTTCTATGACCAGCACTTTTTCACAGGTCGCCAGAAACGCCTTGATTAGTTTTTCGGGCATGGGATTTGAAAACCCGACGCGCAGGATGCTGATCTTATCCCCGATGCCAAGATCCCGCACCGCATCAGTCAGGTAGGCGTAGCTGACGCCGTTGCAGACCACTCCCCAGGGCCCGCTTCCGGATATAAAATTGTAGGGGGATTTTTCAGAGCGTTCGGCCGCCTTGTCCAGATTGGCCAGGAGTTTGACGTGAAGTTTTCGGGAAATGGCAGGAACGGTGACATAATTGAGCGGATCCTTGGCAAAATCCCCTTTGCAAACACGTTCCTGGATCTTTCCGAGGGTGACGGGCGCCGTCGAGTGGTTGATCCGGGTCGTGGTCCGGAAAATCACCGGTTCCTGCAGGGCTTCGGAAAGTTCAAAGGCATAAGGGATCATGTTCTTTGCTTCTTCAACCGAGGATGGCTCCAAAACAGGAAGCCCGGAAAGCTTTCCATAATATCGGTTGTCCTGCTCGTTCTGGCTGGAGAACATGAAGGGATCATCGGCGGTCAGAATAACCAGGCCGCCCTTGACCCCGACATACGCCAGAGTCATCAGGGCGTCCGCCGCCACATTCAGCCCCACGTGTTTCATCACGCACATGCTGCGAACCCCGGAATTGGCCGTTGCGGCAGCCACTTCAAGGGAGACTTTTTCATTGGTGCTGTATTCGAAATAGAGGCTCGATTCCTGGGAGATCTGAAAAAAATTGAGGGAGATTTCCGAAGACGGCGTGCCGGGGTAGGTGGTGGCAACCGCAACACCGGCCTCGATGGCTCCACGGGCAATGGCTTCATTTCCCAGCAGCACCATGGTTGCGCCGGGTTGGTCGGTCAGGAGTTTATGCATATTTCGTTCCTTCAATGGATATTACATTCATGGTGTCAGGAAAGAGCGTCAGGAACCATAACGGGCCGCTGTTGGATTTTCCGGCTGTGGACCATTTCAAACACCGTGTTGATTTCAGACAGCGGAAAGCATTTGACAAAGGGCTTGATTTTCACCTTGTCTGAAAGGACAAGATTTAAAACAGCCGGATAATATTTGGGAATGCAGCCCCAGCTTCCTCTTGCCGTGGCATGAAAAGCCATGAGATTGGACAGCCGGATTTCCACGCTATCCATGGTAAAGCCCACAACCGCCAGGGAGGCGCCGTGAACCAGGAGCCCGAAGGCGGTTTTCTGGCCGGCGGCAGTTCCGGAGGTTTCAAATATTTTCCATTCCGTCACGGCCTTTCGAAGATCCTTGAAAGACAGTTCTCTTGCGTTGAATGTTGCGTCAATATAGGGAGAAAGGGCGTTCAGTTTGGAAGAATCCACATCAATTCCGATAACGGTGGCCCCAAAACTCTTGGCAATCTGGGCGCCGAAACCTCCGACCCCGCCCACGCCAATGAAAATGGCGGTATCCTTGTCACTGAGACCGGATTCCACGATGGCTTGATAAGGGGTGGTCAGGGCGTCGGCAATAACGGATATCTCCGCCAGAGAGACATCGGCCTGTCCCATGGGTTTGCCGTCCACATTCACCGGAACTTCGCAAAGCTGAGCTGCCGGAACCAGAATATGGCTGGCAAAACCGCCCTGAATATCGTTTCCTGGCATTTTCTGCGTCGGGCAGATATTGCCCAGATTCCGGGAGCAGACATCGCAACCGCCACAGGGCATGACCGCCGGGACAATGACGGCTTTCTGTTTCCAGGCTTCGGCCCCAGGGCCGGTGGCTTCAACAAAACCGCTGATTTCATGGCCCAGGGTCAGGGGCAGGGGGGATTTGGTCCGGACCCCATCGTAGTAAAAACCAAGATCGGTATGGCAAACACCGCATCCGGCCACCCGCAGCAGGACTTCGCCTTGGCCGGGAGTCGGAAGTAAGGATTCAACTTTTATGATGGGCTTATTAACTTCTGTCATTTGCCAGGATATCATATTCATATCTTTAACGCTCCTTGCAATAGGTGAAGAACAGGGCATTCGGGCTGAAAAGCGAAATCTTGAAGCGATCGGCCTTCGGTCAATTCAGCCTTGGACCTGAAGTCTTCGGGTATATATGGTCTTATATTTTTCCGCAGATGCTTTCATACATTCCGTGCATCCGGATTCCTTATCGGGATCAAACGGCTCGATGCGCACTTCAAATCCGGTTTCCCGGTACATCTCCGCCACGTCGGAAAGGCGGGGCTCATCCAGGGTGTTCTGGCGCTCCCAGCCTTCCAGAACCAGGGGATCCACCGGCATGGATGAGCGAATGGGAACCGTCATTTCAAGCGCCCTTGAATTCCGGCCGTTTTCGACCTGCTGTGGACAATCCTTCCAGGGCATCGGCAGTGGCGAAAATCCTGGATAGATTGCCCAGCTCAATTTCAACCGCATCCGTCATGGATTTTCCCAGTTGCTGATCGATGATTTCAGCGGAAATCTTAAGGGCCAGCGGCGCTTTGAATCCAATAGTTTTCAGCGTTTTTGCGCCGTTGTCGGCGGATACGCCTTCCGGAATTTTCCCTTCCAGCCAGGATCCGACGCGGTTCTTCGTAAACATGTCCGCAAGTGGTTTGAATTTGTCCGGAAGATTCCGGGACCGGTACTTATCCGGCCTGCCTTCGGAAACCAGCGCTTGAATGGCGCCCGGAATATCCGCGGGATCAACCAGCTTCTGGATAATGCCCATATCTTTGGCATCCTGAGCGCTGATGGGCGCACCGGTGAAGACATAATACTTGGCCAGCTCGGGCCCCACGTGACGAGTCAGGCGCAGCATGCCTCCCAGACCCGGAAAGATGCCGATGCCGGTTTCCGGAAAGGCCATGGATCCGGCGGATGTGGCTACAATGGCCTGACAGGCCAGGGCTAGTTCGCTGCCGCCACCCAGTGACAGGCCATCCAGCAGGGCAATGGTGAGCTTGGGGGAATTTTCGATTTTCAGAAACACCTCATGGCCTTTTCGCGTAAAATCCACAATATCGGAAATGCGATCCGCCTTGATCTTGTTGACAAAATACCGGATGTCCGCGCCGGCCACAAATGCTTTTCCCGCGCCTTGAA
>JAPLJE010000710.1:0-4087 GCA_026388755.1 Deltaproteobacteria bacterium
AATGGATGGAAAAAAAATATGAAAGCAAATTTTCCATGGATGAGGTGGCCGCATCCATCGGGATCAGTTCCCGGCATTTCAAGCGCCGGTTTAAAACCGCCACCGGCGATACGCCCCTTGCCTATCTCCAGCACCTGCGCATTGAAAACGCCAAACGATTTTTGGAGCGCACACAGGACTCCGTCAATGAAATCACCTGGAAAGTAGGATATGAAGATATCAATTCATTCCGGCGCCTGTTTATCAAACACACCGGCCTGTCCCCCAAGCACTACCGAAACAAGTTTTCCAGGACGGGTGACGGCCGGGCTGGGGAGATAGGGAAGTAGGGGCCGCCCATTATATTTACAGGTCGAATAATATTTGATAGAAATTCGCAAATCGTTACAGTATTCTTTCAATGGTCCATGGAGCATCACCTTTGAATGGATAGACGGTGATGCATTCAAGGTTGATATGGAGATTTCCGATTTTGAGTTTACACAATAGCCAGGAAAAATTATGAAAATATGCCTTTTAATCGTTGATCCGCAAAAGGATTTCTGTGACTCAAATGGTTCGCTTTTTGTGACGGGCGCGGATGCGGATGCCATTCGGCTGGGTGCCATGATCGACCGGGTGCGCTTAAAACTTGACACAATCAAGGTCACTCTCGACAGTCACCATCGGCTTCATATCGCCAATCCAATTTTTTGGCATAACGCAACGGGCGTTAATCCATCGCCTTTCACCATCATCACAAGGGAAGATGTTCGTGATGGCCTATGGATGACATTCGACGCCACTTTGAATGCGCGTGTATTGGACTATACAGAGCAACTTGAGCGTAATGGCCGGTATCAGTTGTGTATCTGGCCGGAACATTGTCTGATTGGAACATGGGGGCATACGGTGGCAGACCCGGTATGCCAGGCGCTTCTAAGATGGGAGAATCGTCCGGCGGTTGTCAACTGGTTGACAAAAGGGAGTAATATATACACCGAACATTACTCGGTTGTTCAGGCTGATGTTCCGGATCCGTCAGATCCCCTGACGCAGACGAATACCGCCCTTCTCAATGATCTTCAGTCTTACGATGTAATTGGGTTTACTGGCGAGGCACTCAGCCATTGTGTCGCGAATACGGGGCGCGACATTGTGGCCCGGCGAGGCCCTCAGCCATTGTGTGGCGAATACGGGGCACGACATCGCGGCCAACTTCGCGGCCGATACATCCGAAAGATTCATCTGATAACAGACTGCTCTTCCAGCGTTCCCGGCTTCACGCATATTGCAGACAATTTTCTTTCTGACATGAAGGCGTTAGGGATGCAGTTCTGTACTTCAGAGGATTTTTTAAAATAATGCGTAATTTTCATAATATGATGTCATGGTGAAGCGTATATTCATGAAATAAAAGGAGATTAAATGATGGCGAACGTAACGAACAGATGCGGGTGGCGCAGGCTTTTGGTGGTATTGATGAGTGTTGCGATCATCGCAGGTTGTGCTTGCTACGATGGTCGGATCCAGCCCGTTGCAGTGCCTGAATTCCGTGCGGATTTTCTTTCGGGCTATCTGTCAACTGAGACGACCCCGAGCAGCCTTGCCTTGCTTCCACCGCCCCCTGCCACAGGCTCGGCCGCATTCGCGCTCGATGAGGAGATCAGCCGAAGAAGTTTTGCTTTACGAGATACCCCCCGCTGGTTGCTTGCCATATCGGACGCTGATCTGGCATTCCCACACGCAGCCGGCACATTTTCGTGTGCGTTGAATGTCCCGATCACCGAAGAGGATACGCCGCATTTGTACATGCTGTTGCGGCGATCCATGACTGACCTGGGCCGTTCTACAGCCACCGCCAAGAATCAGTACAACCGCACGCGTCCATTCGTATTGAACAAAGAGCCCATGTGCACCCCGGAAGACAAAGCACAACTGGAGAAAAATGGTTCTTATCCGTCCGGACATACCGCTATCGGTTGGGGGTGGACGCTTATCCTTTCCGAGATTTCGCCGGAACAGACCGATGCAATCCTCGCACGGGGCCTGTCCTTTGGAGAGAGCCGCAATGTCTGTAACGTGCACTGGCACAGCGACGTTGTTCAGGGCCGAATAATGGCTGCCGGCACCGTGGCTCGACTGCACGCCGATCCTGCGTTCCGCGCAGATGTTGAGGCGGCCAGGGCCGAGCTTGCCGCTGTCCGCAACAAAGGCCTGAAACCCGCCCGTGATTGCAGCGCTGAAGCAGCGGCGCTGGCCGTACAACCGTCACTGGCCCAATGAACCTATCGTTGTAAGTAAATATTTCGAAGAGACAGATGGATAAAGTTCGAAGAGACAGATGGATAAAGAATATCTTGCAACGGGATTTGCCGATGTGGATGGTCGTGATGACGCGACAGCGTATAAGCAATGTCTTGCTTTGCTTGATTCACTGCCGTATTTCCGGGAATATAAACTGCGAAGCTACGATCTGCTCTCACTGTCCACCGGCCTTTCCGTTTTGGAGGTTGGCTGCGGGCTTGGAGATGACACGTTGCGGATGGCTACGCGAGTTGGCCCAAACGGGGTTGTTGTGGGAGTGGATTCAAGCGCCCGGATGATTGAGGAAGCCATCAGCCGAAACCCGGCCGACGTGCGCGTTGCGTTCGCTCAAGCGGATGCACGGGATCTGCCTTTTAAAACGGAAAGCTTCTCGCGTTGCCGGGTAGACCGTACGCTGCAGCACATCGAAGGCCCATGGCAGGTCATTCGTGAAATGGTTCGTGTGCTTAAGCCAGGCGGTGTATTGCTTGCGTACGATAATGATTGGGGAACATTTTCCGTGAGCGGCAGCGATACCGAATCCGCAAGGATCATTGAATCAATGTGGATGGAATCATTCACGAACAGCTGGATCGGCAGATATCTGAAACGCTATTTCCTTGAGGCGGGGTTGATAAATGTGGTGATGGAACCATCGGTTTCCGTGCTGGCCGATTTTGAACTTGCCGATCGCGTCTACAATTTGCGTCAGACAGTGAACCGTGCGGTGGAAGATGGCCGCATCATTTCAGAGGTTGCCGATGAATGGGTATCGGAGCTGCAGGCCCAGAGTCAATCCGGTGGTTTTCTTTGTACCCTAACCGCTTACACGGTTGTGGGAACGAAGCCGTCACGATAGCGTTGATGGAATCAATATTACCTCAATGCCAATGACTTGGTATTTATAACAGCAATGGCATATTGGCTGTATTCAGAAATGCAAAAATGCCAGATCAGCGGAAATGCTGTGTCAATCGATGAGTGGTTGACACGTGCAAGGGCCTATGATAGGCGTGATTCACAAAAAAAACGTTTCCTTCCGGCTCGAGGTTTATACTTGCAGATATCCTCTTCTGACCAGTGCCGCCTTCAGGGATTCCTGTAAAAAATAATCAGAAGCAAGTCAGAGATATGCATTAGGAATGGGAGATTAAGATGGCAAGAGCAAGGCTCGGAATTGAAAAAGGCCAAGGAAAACCCGAAACGACCAGAATGAGGTTTACCCATGTCCCATGATGACATGACAGACAGAACCAGACACGTTGCACTGACACATGGCGCGGATTTGGTTGGAATTGTAAAGGTGGTGGATCTTCCCGAGCACAAAGAAAGAATTTTCCGAATCCTGCCCGATGCTGACAGCCTTGTGGTCTTGGCATCAAAACACAGTCTGGCGGCAATAAGTTCCCTCAACAATCAGGTCGCCCAGTTCGATACCATTCATACTTACAATGTCTGTGCAGAGGCGGCACACCACACCAGCCGGTTTCTTGAATCCGAAGGGTTTGCCTCCGTAGCCGTACCCGCATTCATCCCGTTAGATATGGAAAAACCCAAACATGGCATGAAGGGAGAAATCTGCTGGCGCAGGGCAGGCGTCAGGGCCGGACTGGGCTCTTATGGGGAAAACGGTCTTCTTGTTACAAAAGAATTTGGTTCCGCAGTCCGCATTTCAGGGGTCGTCACGACCGCAGGCCTTCGGGCGGACGTCTCTATGGGCGAGGATGTCTGCAATCACTGCATGGCGTGTATCGAAGCATGTCCGGCAGGTGCGCTGTCCGGCGGTGGAAAGATCAACAAG
>JAPLJE010000710.1:4097-5872 GCA_026388755.1 Deltaproteobacteria bacterium
CAAGAAGCGTTGCGGCGGCGAGATTTTTAAGTTCGGATTCCGTTATTTCCGGGGATTTGTGCAGGCAATAATCGAAAATCGACCTGCGGAAACGGAAAGAATTCTTGAAGGGACCGGATTGATGGAAATGTGGCAAACCTTCATGACGGGTAACTACTATTATTGTTTCAAATGCCAGTCGCAATGCCCGGCAACCAAACTGCCACCGGAAAGCAGGCTGTCCTGAAATCAATGTTCTATGCTTAGGGTCTGGTTATGATAACACATTTTAGAAGAGACTATTTCTTGACATGAGCGAAACCATTCGTGCGGTTCTGTTTGATCTGGACAATACGCTCCTGGAAAACAACATGGACCGCTTTTTGAAAGCATATTTTGCTTTGCTGACCCCCAATATGTCCCATCTGGTTCCGCCGGAGAAATTCATTTCCGCGCTGATACATGCGACCAATGCGATGATTAAAAACGGCGATCCTGCCGTTACGAACCGGCAGGCGTTCATTGATGATTTCTTTCCGAGGGTCGGACGAACAGCGGAAGAAATGATGCCCCTTTTTGATGATTTCTATGCGGTGCAGTTTGACAAACTCCGATCGCTCACCCATCCCAACCCGTCAGCCCGCATAAGCATTCAGACTGCCTTGGATACCGGGTGTGATGTGGTCATCGCCACGAATCCTGTCTTTCCAGAGACGGCGATCCGGCAGCGGATGGAATGGGCCGGTGTTTCGGATTTTCCTTTCAAGCTGATCACATCCTACGAGGTGATGCACTCCGCCAAGCCGAATTCCTGTTATTACAGGGAGATTTTAGAATATATCGGGCGAAGTCCGGATGAATGCATCATGGTTGGCGACGATTGGGGCAACGATATTGAGCCAGCGATGAAAGCCGGTCTGCAGGTATTTTGGGTCCATACTGCGACCGACTCAATGAATGCGTTTGATCCTTCTGCGAGAGGGACCCTGGCTGAATTCAAGGATCGGTTTCTCAGAATGCACAGACAATAGGTACTCAAACCACTTTATGGGAGGACTCGGCCATGTCAATTCTATTCTCTAAAACCGATCTCGGCTTTCTGACATTACAGAATCATCTGGTCATGGCGCCGATGACGCGCTGCCGCACTACCGACAATATTCCCAATGCGATCATGGTGGAGTATTACGTGCAGCGTGCCACGGCGGGCCTCATTATCACCGAGGGCACGTCGCCCTCACCGAATGGGTTGGGTTATCCACGCATACCGGGAATATTCTCCCCGGCCCAGGTCGAGGGGTGGAAACGCATTACCGATGCAGTGCACGCCAAGGGTGCGAAGATATTCGTCCAGATCATGCACTGCGGACGCATTGCCCATCCGCTGAATCTTCCCGCGGGGGCACGCATGCTGGCGCCTTCGGCCGTGACAGCCGCCGGCGAGATGTATACGGATGCCGAAGGCATGAAGCCGCATCCCGTGCCGCAGGCGATGACCGAAGCGGACATCATGACCACCATTGCGGAGTTTGTTCAGGCTGCGAAGAATGCCGTGGCAGCAGGGTTTGACGGCATTGAGCTGCACAGCGCGAATGGCTATCTGCTCGAACAGTTCATCCGTCCAAACACGAATCAACGCACCGATGGTTATGGCGGTACGATCGAGAACCGCGCGCGTTTTGTGCTGGAAGTGGCCGATGCGGTATTGGGTGCCATCGGTAAGGACAAGGTCGGCATCCGGCTTTCGCCATTCGGTGTGTTCAACGACATGCCGTTGTACGATGCGATGGAAGCGG
>JAPLJE010000492.1 GCA_026388755.1 Deltaproteobacteria bacterium
ACCGAGTTCGCATGGCTCCCATAACGCCGGAACTGGCGCCGGAATGTATCCAGTTTTTGAATGAGTGGTGCGAAGAGCGCAACTGCGATGCCAATCTGAAGGAAGACCTATCCTGTGAGCGCCTGGCCGCCTTAAACACTATAGAGAATCTGGATGTTTTTTCATCGCAGGGGTTGTTGTTGCGGATCGATGGAAAGGTCAGCGCCTTCGGTATCGGGTCATATCTGACAGCCGCTATGGGCGTTTTGCATTTTGAGAAGGCCTTTCCAAGGATAAAAGGCCTGTATCAGTATTTTGACAGCCAATGCGCCCGTCTTCTGTTTAATGGGTGTGTCTTTATTAACAAGGAAAGCGACATGAATGTACCGGGGCTTGCCAAGGCCAAACGGTCCTATTATCCGGTGATGCGGGTAAAGTCTTATGAACTCGTCCTTAAAAAAACGCCAGGCTGAACTTCAAAAATCAAGGCAGTGATTAATCAAACTTGTTTGCGTTTTTAAGAGCGCATCAGGACTGGATGGTCACTTTCAGCATCAGGTCCCCTTTCAACCCTTCCGGCATCTGACGTCCCATTCCCTTGAGCCTGATGATCGATCCCTGTTTCAAATTAGGCGGTACCTGTACGCGAATTGTCCGGTTATAAAATCCCCACGGAATGTTAACCATTTTGTTTGCACCGGAAAAAGCTTCCCAGGGAGTGATTTGAATCACGCCATAGAGATGGGGATCACTTCCGGTCCCTGAGGTTCGGATAACCTGAAGCCTGGGGGTAGTTCTTTTTTCGGTTACATGCCGCAGCTGTTGTGTGAAGCCGGAATCGGGAAGAATATGAAAGAGCTTTAATAAGATCATTCCGGAAATGAACCCGCCGATATGCGCCCACCAGGCAATGCCTCCTGCGATGCCATTACTGCCCGCAGCGCTCAGAAACTGAAGAAGAAACCAGATTCCCAGAAAAAAATAAGCCGGAATTTCTATAAAAAAAGGGATAAAGAGGATGGGAATCAGGGTCAGGATTCGGGATTTGGGGAAAAGCAGAAAATAGGCACCCATGACGCCGGCAATGGCGCCGCTGGCTCCTATGGTAGGGACATTGGAATTGAGGTTCAGCAGCAGATGGGACAGGCCGGATGTCAGTCCGCAGAGCAGATAAAACAGCAGGTAGCGCATGGATCCCAGGCGATCTTCGATATTATCGCCAAAAATATACAAAGACCACATGTTGCCTAGAAGATGCCAGAAACCGCCATGCAGAAACATAAATGAAAACAGGGAAAAAAGCTGCTGGCCCGCGCTAAAATATGACGCAATATGAGGTACGAAATAGCGGGCTGGCACCAGGCCATAAATATAAATAAACTGCTCTGCCTGTCCTCCCTGGGTTATCTGAATCATGTAAACCAAAACATTCAGCCCAATAATGGCGGTGTTGGCCACCGGGTAATTCTTCGAAGAAAGGGTGTCGCGAATAGGGATCATGGATTAGGGGGGGGATTATTGAATCCTCATGCTGAGATCCACGGCTCTAGCCGAATGTGTCAGGGCGCCGACCGAAATCAAATCAACGCCGGTTTGCGCCAGATCGGTTAAGTGCTCAAGGGTGATGCCGCCAGAGACTTCCACAATGGCTCGGTTCTGAATAACGGAAACAGCCTCCTGAAT
>JAPLJE010000174.1 GCA_026388755.1 Deltaproteobacteria bacterium
AAGCAGGAACAGGACCTGGGATATTCTTCTGAAATTAACAAGGCTCCGAATACTTTTCATAACGCAACCTGGAAGCGATTCATCTTATTGAAATCTGTGGTTCCCAGCCCCCATTTCTGGGCAAGCTGAATATGGGCGATTGCGGACGGCTGAATCTTGAATAGATCACAGGCCAGGGCATCAGCCGCAACTGGGTCATCGCTCAGGATCAGACGGTTGGTGACGGAAACGTCGGATAGACTGCCACCGGAAGGGCCGTTGGCGGTCATGATGCGAATAGCGTCAATCAGGGTGATGGTGGGCCTGAAAAACTGGGCCAGGTCCACGATGCTTTGATGGATATCCTGATGAAGCGCGTTTCGCCTGCCGCCGACCGCGCCGATCCAGCTTTTCATTCCCAAGGTAACTCCGCTGAGGCCATGGACCTTGGCAACCGGCAGGTTGATAATTTTATCGGCTTCCTTAAACGGTGTAAACACCGGCCAGACATTCAGGCGGTGTCCCTGAAGGTTCATGTCCCGCATGAGGTTGGATAGGGGAAACACCAGATCAGCCCCTGTTTTTTTTGCTACCTGATCGGCGCCGGTAACCGCAAAGCAGTTTCTGGCTTCATGAATGGTGTTGTCGGCGATGCGGACCTTTTTGGCCCCGGCTTCCTGGCAGAGAAAAATGACGGTTTCAAGGACGTCCGGATGCGTGGTTGCGCCCAAATCCGGGGATCTGGCCCAGGAGAAGTTGGGTTTGATCACCACCACATCGCCTTTGGAAATGAACTGGGACATGCCGCCGACGGACTCAAAGAGTTTTCGGGTCAGAGCCCTGACATCACAGGGAGGCTTGCTGCAGGAAGCCTCCGCGATAAACCCGCTTCCCGTTTCCGCGGCGATTCCTTGAAAAGGCGTTGGAACCAGGCTGTAAAGGACTGCGCCGCCTGCCAGGCGTATGAACTGTCTTCGGCTGATGAGCAAAGGGTTCGTGTTCATTTATGCGCCTCACTTCTTATTCTTATTCAGCAAGTTGTTATTTATTCCACATTACCACACCGCCGGCCGAGAAGGCAACTGTCAGGCTCAGCTCGCGGGTTTTCGCTTCCACCGCAGCTCAACTTTTTTCCATGCGCCGCCCTGGGTGAAGCACTGCCAGCCCCATTTCAGCCAGTTCAGCAGCGCGAACGCCAGCCACAGGGACCAGAGCAGCATCAGGCCATGAAACACCCATTCCGGAAGGCTGATGACCCATGGATCCGGCATGAAGCCGGTGATTCTGTCCTGGGTCCAGTTCAGAACCCGGCTGGTGGATTGGTTCCCGGCGATCTGCATATCGGGAATTCCCATCAGCCCTTTTTCAATCGCCATGTACAGTCCGGACAGTGCCGCCGCTGTCCAGCCTGCCAGCAAAAGCTGCGAGAAATTATAAGAAAACCACCCGCCGCGGGGGATAGTGGTGTTTCGAATACCAAGTGCCAGCAGCCATCCCACGCTGATCAGCGCCATCAAGGGATGAATCTGGGTAAGGCCCATGGTTAAGAGCAGCCAGTGGTGTGTCTTTAACGGAGCAAGGGAGGTTCTCCCCAGGCCGATCGAGATCAGAACGACGATCAAAAGATACCCCCAGAACAGTACGGCAGGGCCCAGGCGGGGGCCGGATGCCAGGAGTATCCAGCGGTGTTCCGGAACGTGAATGGCGATTGACGCATTGACAGCCGGCGCACCAATGGATACCCGGGGCGGATGATAGTGCCACCATCCGGATAATGGCTGCTGCCATTCCAGAACAATTTTCTGAGTTCCAGGAACCAGCGGGACCAGTACATTCCGGCCTTCCTGTCGAATCGGCTGCGACCGGCCCTGAATGCTGACCTTCTGAAGGTCGGCATGTTGCGGCAGCTCCAGTTGATG
The DNA here is from genome assembly GCA_026388755.1 of Deltaproteobacteria bacterium. Classification (GTDB taxonomy): domain Bacteria; phylum Desulfobacterota; class Desulfobacteria; order Desulfobacterales; family Desulfatirhabdiaceae; genus RAAP-1. The sequence continues at coordinate 1,899 of JAPLJE010000174.1, forward strand.
CTGGCCGCCTCTGCTGGTGCGGACCAGTATCGTCAGTTCCGCTTTATCCAGCCGCTCTCCGGGCGTCCACTTCAGAGCGGCGCTGTCCATCGTGATGATCGGACCGGGAATTGCAGCAGGCCGGGTAATGCGGATTTCGATGGTTTCTCCCGGCCAGGGCCGCCACTCGGGCCGCCATTTTCCCTGAGCATCCAGTTGATGAATTACGGGGATTCCGGAAAAATCACAGTGCCATACCGGACTTGCCTCCAGAGTCCAGGATTCTGTCCAGGGTATGTCTTTTGGCGCAGTCAGGCGTAGCGTATCCGTGAAATCAAGGTGTGAAAGCAGGTTGATTTCCTGAACACTCGGGTCAAAATTAATCATGGCCTTTTCCTGTTCCACATGGATGCCGGCTGTGGTCACCGACTCTCCGGCTATCAGCGGAACCTGAAGGGACACGGGAGCCCCGGAAGGGGTCATCCGCGTGATGGTGGTCCGAATCTCCCATGCCAGGCCCAGAAAAAGCACCCGTTCAACGTGAAAAAATGGAGAAAGCGCGCTGGTTCCGACAGGGGAGCCAGCTGGGTCCTGTTTTTCAATACTTCGGAGCTGAATTCCGGCAGACACCCGGCCATCCGGCCCAATCCCCAGAACAGACCAACCGTTGCCGACAGCCGTAACCTGCCGGGGTTTGATGGGCAGTGCAATCTGAATGGCATTTAATCCGGCGGTTTTCCCGGTGAGGATGAGACGGTGAATGCCTTGCGAAACCAGTGCCCATAGATGGCCGTCCGCATCCTTCATGAGTCGATTTACAGGCTGCTGATCAATCAGTACGGCATCCGGTGCCCAGTTTCCCGCATCTCCCGGCAAGGGAATGGCGGTTTCAATGGCGGCCTGGACATCCATCAGCATTCTGAGATCGGTAGCGTCAACCTGAACCTCCATTCGGGGGATATCGGCGCAGATCGGAAAACAGTCGGGTTTTTTTAGCAGCCGGTGCTGAAGCTCCTCCAGAAGTTGGTCTGGCGGAAAGGAGGCCGGCAGAACCTCCGCCTGAGCGCCTGCAGAAAATCCCATTGTCCCACAGAACAACAGCATAACGCCCAGGGCTGGATGCCGGCCAAAAGAGTACTGGGTGATTCTGTTTCGCCAGTGCCCGCCAAAAGATTCCTTGGTGCAGAGGCCCGCCGTCAATACGACCAGTAGAATGACCCGGATGATGGCAAGGAGCAGGTTGACTCCCGGGGATATCAGCCAGAGCCGGAGGGTTTGATCCTTGTCGATAGGTCCATTCCACCGCATTGTAAAGGATCGCCATTTCCATGTGGGAAGGCCCGGACCGGTTTGAATCAGGGCCTGGGGGTCCTGAGCCAGAGCCTGGAACTGGGCCTGGAGCTGAGACTGATTGATGCGGCCAGCCTCATCCTTTGCCTTTCTGGGTGCTGCCGCGGGAATGGCATCGGCTTTTTGCAGGAGTGCTTCCCGCTGCGGTTCCGACTGAGGCGCAGAGGATAAAACATTCAAGGAAGGTTTGAAAGTCTGCTGCGGAGGGACAGAGATATTTTCCAGTTGCGGGTAGAGCCCTTGCCGTATTTCCTGAATCAAGAAAGGAATGGCGATGGTCAGAAGAACGACAAAGCTGCATATATTCCAGAGGATGGCAGCTTTCTTCATCCACCCTTCCGGAAGTACCCGGACCAGGGCTGTGGCCGCCAGAAGACTCAGCCAGACGGTTTGGGGCGCACCGGGCTCATGGTAGATAAGGGTCAGGGTAACAAGCGCCAATGCTCCCCATGCAACGGATTTGAGCCGGCTGACTGCCATGGCTGTAATCAGAACCAGAAAAAAATCCCGCAGAGACC
>JAPLJE010000290.1 GCA_026388755.1 Deltaproteobacteria bacterium
ATTCGATGCACATGCGGTTGGCAGCGTCATCGACCGGAGGGGCCTGAATCGCAATCTTGAGGGCATCCCCGTGAAGACCGATGATCCGGTTTCGGGAAGATCGGGGTTGAACATAAATTTTGATGACGATGCCCTGCGACGTTTCCTGAAAAAAGTTCGGTTTTGAGTTCAGATAACAACCTATCCGGTGAAGATGGAATGCTTACGGATGAGCTCGGTGAAAAAATCCGGCGGCCGGACCACTTTGCCGGTTTTGTCCATGAACGCATGCCGTGTATAGCCTCTGGCAAGCGGCCGGGCTCCGTTTTCATCGAAGACAGTATAATCGAATTTGATGCCGCCCCGAATGCTGCTGTCGAGTGAGGTTTCAATCATAAGCAGATCATCATACTGAACCGGATAAAGAAATTTGCAATGCAGTTCGGATACGGGAAGAAAAAAACCGCGAGTTTCAATTTCCTTGTAGGGAAGGCCAATATAACGAAACATTTCCGCGCGTGCGGTTTCAAACCATCTGAAATAATTGGCGTGATAACCGAAGCCCATTTTGTCGGTGTCGCCGTAGATAACGCGGTAAGGAGTTCGATGGGTTAACATCAGGGTCCGTTATAGAAAATAACACTATTCGTTGATGATGGATTGAATCAATTCTTTCAAGCTGTCGTAGCCATGGGTAACCGGAAATTCGGGAAATTCCCGGATGACGTTTTCAGGCGGCCTGAACAAGAGCCCCCTGTCAGCAGCTTTCAGCATGGCAATGTCGTTATAGGAATCCCCCATGGCGATAATCTGGTAATTCAGGCTTTTCAGTGCAAGCGTGGTATTTTCTTTGGCCCGCTGCTGACGAAGATCGTAGCTGGCGATCATGCCGCTGGCATCAACTGTCAGGGAATGACAAAAAAGGGTGGGCCAGCGCAGTTTTTTCATCATGGGGCCGGCAAACTCCTTGAATGTATCGGATACCACGATCACCTGGGTGATAGACCGAAGCCAGTCCAGGAATTCCAGCGCCCCTTCAAGCGGGTTCATGGTGTCGATGACTGCCTGAATATCCGAAAGTTTCAGGTGGTTTTCCTTAAGGATTTGAAGGCGTTTATTCATCAGAACATCATAATCGGAAATATCGCGGGTTGTGAGCCGAAGTTCATGAATACCGGTTTTTTCCGCAACATTTATCCAGATTTCGGGAATAAAAACGCCTTCCAAGTCTGAACACACAATATACATAATGCCTCACAAAAAAAGGGGGGGGGTAGAGACGCATAAACCCTATCTCTCATTCGTCTCTCTTAAAATTAAACCGAGCCGTTAGAATCTTCCACGCGGATCAATGCCGGCATGTCACTGACAACCTCCAGATGAACAATCTCGGAAAGGGCAAGCTGAACATTGGATTCCTTGGCCAGGTGCGTCATCATGACCAGCGGAACCGAACCGCCGGACTTGCGGCCTTTTTGGTGCACGGATTTCAGGCTGATGCCGTGGTTTCCCAAAATTCCCGAAATTTTAGACAGCACGCCGGGTTGGTCAAGAGCGGCGAACCGAAAATAATAGTGAGAGATGATTTCATCAACCGGCATCACCGGAATCCTGTGAATGTGATCCTTCTGATAGGAAAGCAGCGGCACCCTGCCGATAGAGCCGGTCAAAAGGTTTCTGGCAATGTCAACCACATCGCTGACAACAGCGCTGGCAGTTGGCATCATGCCCGCGCCTTTGCCATAGAGCAGGATATCCCCCACGGCATCGCCCGTTATGGTTATGGCATTCAGCGGACCATTAACGCTGGACAGCAGATTGTCAAAGGGAATCATGGTCGGATGAACACGGGCTTCGACGGCGTTGCCTCTGTTTTTACTGATCGCCAGCAGCTTGATTTTATAGCCGAACTGTCCGGCGAATTCAATGTCCAGGGGGGTGATTTTGGATATACCTTCAACATAAATATCATCGAGGCAAAGATCGGCCCCATAAGCCAGAGAGGTCAGAATCGCCAGTTTGTGGGCCGTGTCAAAGCCCTCGACATCCAGAGTGGGGTCTGCTTCCGCAAATCCCTTGCTCTTGGCTTTTGCCAGGGCGGTTTCAAACGTGTCTCCGTCATCGGTAATTTTGGATAGAATGTAGTTGCAGGTTCCATTCAGGATTCCGGACATGGCCTGGATCTGGTTTCCGACAAGCGATTCCCGAAGCGTTTTGATCACCGGCATACATCCGCCGACGCTGGCCTCAAAGGCAAGCTCAACCCCTTTGTCTGCAGCAATTTGAAAAAGGCTGTTCCCCTCGCTGGCCAGAAGGGCCTTGTTGGCCGTGACAATATGTTTTCCATTGGCGATGGCTTTTAAAATCAAGGTCTTGGCAATGCCCAGGCCGCCGATGGTTTCAATGACAATATCAATATCCGGATCTGTGACAATCAAATCCGCATCCGTCGTCAGCACATCTTTTTCAAATAGAACTCCCCGGTCGCGCTCAATGTCGATATCGGCGACGCGTTTCAGGTTGAGCGCAGCACCCACTCGGGAACGGATGACCTCTTGATTCTGGATCAGGATTTTGGCAATGCCGGTTCCGACCGTGCCGCAACCCAAAAGTCCAATGTTTATTGTTTTCATGCTACATGACCTTTCGAATGCCCCGGACGGCCTGATTGATCCGCATGGGATTTTCAATAAGGGCAAACCGGACGTATTCGTCGCCGTATTCGCCAAAACCCAGGCCAGGGGATACCGCCACCTGGGTTTCATGAATCAAAAATTTCGCAAATTCCACGGAACCCATTTTGACGAATCTGTCGGGAATTTTAGCCCATACGAACATGGTCCCTTTAGGGCTTTTAATTTCCCAGCCAATCCGGTTAAGACCGGAAATCAGCGCGTCCCTTCTTTCCATATAAGTGTCCCGGATTTCCTGAACACATTCCTGGGGGCCGTTCAAGGCGATGATGGAGGCGATTTGAATGGGTTGAAAAACGCCATAATCGAGATAGCTTTTGATGCGCTTTAATGCGCCAACGGTTTCGGCGTTTCCCACACAGAATCCCATGCGCCAACCCGCCATGCTGTAGCTTTTGGACAGGGAAAAAAATTCCACTCCCACATCCTTTGCGCCTTTGGCCTGTAGAAAACTAGGCGCCTTATAGCCGTCAAAAGTCAGATCCGCATAGGCAAAATCATGGATGATCAGCATATCATGCTCTTTGGCGTAGTCCACGATTTTCTGGAAAAAATCCAGATCAACGACTTCCGTGGTCGGGTTGTGGGGATAGGAAATGATGAGCACCTTTGGCCGTGGCCAGGTCTGTTTGGTGGCGTTGATCAGGTTTTCGAAAAAATCACAGCCCGGACCCACGGGAATTCCCCGGACATCACCGCCGGCAATGATGGCGGAATAGGGGTGAATCGGATAGGTGGGGTTGGGGGTAAAGACCACATCGCCCGGCCGAATGGTGACCAAAACCAGGTGGGAGAGGCCTTCCTTGATACCGATGGTCACAATCGCTTCTGAATCCGGATCGATATCCACATCAAAGCGCCTTTTGTACCACTCAGATATGGCCAGCCGCAGTCGGGTGATTCCCATCGAAGCGGAATAACGATGGTTATGGGGTTTTTGCGCCGCTTCAATCAATTTGTCGACAATATGGCGGGGCGTCCCCAGATCCGGGTTGCCCATTCCCAGATCAATGATATCTTTTCCCGCATGTCTGGCTTCCATCTTGATTTTGTTGACTGTAGCAAAAACATAAGGCGGCAGTCGGTCCAACCTGGCAAATTTGGTCATGATACACCTCTGAAGACAGGGTTATAAACCGTCATTAATTTAACGAATGTTTCATGATTTAAGTGTTGTCTGACACCTGACACCTAAATCATTTAACCCCGATTTGACTTAATCAACTCTTCTTGTTAGAAAATCAATGCTATTTCATACAATACAACGCTCTGCATGTCAAAAAATGTTTTGACTTTTAAGCCAAAAATGTTTAGATATTCCGAATAATTTCAAGTTTTTCGTCCATTATCAAGGAGATAATCATGACCAAGTCTCTAACCTACGCGGATGCAGGCGTAGATATTGATAGATCAAACGATTTGATACGCACGATCAAATCCATCGCCAGCCACACCCCGCGAACCGGTGTGATGGGGGAAATCGGTGGATTTGGTGGTTTGTTTTCGCTCAACCGGACCAATATTGAAAGACCTGTTCTGGTCAGCTCAACAGATGGGGTGGGTACCAAACTCAAGATCGCTTTCATGATGGATAAGCATGATACAATAGGCATTGATCTGGTGGCCATGAGTGTCAATGATGTGGTGGTTCAGGGCGCAAAACCGCTTTTTTTTCTGGATTATCTGGCCGTGGGCTTCCTGAGAATGGAAGTGGCCGCCGATATTATAAAGGGGATTGGCGAAGGATGTCGGCAGGCCAATTGCGCGCTGATCGGCGGAGAAACCGCGGAAATGCCCGGAATCTATCAGGACAATGAGTACGACCTGGCTGGTTTTGCTGTCGGGCTTGTGGATAACAGCAGGATTATCGATGGCTCTGAAATCAGGGTAGGTCATAAACTGATCGGCATTTCATCCAGCGGGCTTCACAGCAATGGGTATTCTCTGGTTCGAAAAATCTGCTTTGATGTATTAAAACTGTCGGTAGATGCCTATGTTCCGGATCTGGGGAAAACCCTGGGTGAAGAGCTGCTGACGCCTACCCGGATATATTCAGAAATCATTCTGATGCTGATTCGGGATCTTCCCATTCACGGCCTTGCCCACATTACGGGTGGCGGTATTTCTGAAAATGTTGTCAGAATCCTTCCCCGGTCTTGCAAAGTGCTGATCAGAAAGGGCTGCTGGTCGATCCCTCCGATCTTTAAATTTCTTCAGGATGCAGGAAACGTCTCGGATGCGGAAATGATGCGCACCTTCAATAACGGCATTGGAATGATTGTGGTTGTTCCGGAGCAGGCCGTTCAGGATGTGCTGGAGCGATTAAACGGTGCGGAGGTCCAGGCGTTTTTGATGGGAGAAGTCGTTGAGAGAAAAGAAACAGAGGAAAGAATTGCCTGGATATGACTCTGTAAACCGGCTTGATGCTTCATTGTCGGCAGACGGTTTTTTATGACCCTTCTGCTCCCTGGAATATCCTTTATCATTTGCCTGATTCTGACGCCGCTCGTCCGGCATATTGCCCTGAAAAAGGGCTGGATGGCACGTCCTGCTGAAGACCGTTGGCATAATAAACCAACGGCGCTGTTCGGAGGGATTGCCATTTACCTCGCAGCCGCCATTCCCCTGTTTGTCATTTCGGATTTCAGCGCCATACTTCTTCCCCTGACAGATCTGCCGAAATCCGCAGCTCTTTCTTCTTTTGCACCGGTCTTGTGCATTGGCATCACACTCATGTTTTTACTGGGATTTATGGATGATGTGATGCAGTTAAAACCCCAGAGCAAGTTGCTGGGCCAGATTCTGGTCGCATCCCTGATAGTGTTTCTAGGTTTCAGGCTTCAGTGGGTGACTTCGCTGACACTGGACACTCTGTTGACCATTTTCTGGATCGTGGGAATCACCAATGCCTTTAACCTGCTGGATAACATGGATGGTCTTTGCGCGGGGACCGGCATGATTGCCGCTGGATTTCTGGCGGTCATTTTATCAGCAAGCAGCCCTGGATATGCTCAAGGTGCTGCCATTCTGGCGGGTGCCTCCGCTGCGTTTCTGGTGTATAATTTCAATCCGGCGTCCATTTTCATGGGCGACTGCGGCAGTCTGATGATCGGCTTTGGTATTTCGCTGCTCTGCCTGGGCCTGTCCGGGATGAGCGCTGGCAATTCCATGGCTTCCGTTGCGGTTCCGGTGATGATTGCCATGGTTCCCATACTCGATACCACGATGGTGACGCTGGTGAGGCTTCTCAGCGGGAGAAAGGCTTCAACCGGCGGCAAGGATCATACGTCCCATCGCTTGGTGCTGATGGGGTTCAGTGAAAAAACTGCCGTGCTGTTTTTATATGCGGTCGGGTTGGTATCCGGAACCGCTGCCATTTTTGTCAGCAGAAGCGATACCTTCACGTCACCGTCAGTCATTATTCCGGTGATCTTGTCGATTTTCCTTATGGGAATTTATCTGTCCCAGCTTCGCGTATATCCGGAAAAAGAGTTTTCCGTGCTTCGCGGCCGCACTTTTACCCCGATTCTTGTTGAGTTGACCTATAAAAAACAGATTGTTCTGGTTATTCTCGATTTTTCTCTCATTGCCTTTTCCTATTATCTTTCCTACCGGTTGAGATTTGATTCATTCCAGTTTCCCTATTATTTTAAGGTTTTTTTGAAGTCACTTCCGGCGGTGATTGCCTGTAAACTCACTGCATTTTTCTTGATGGGAGTGTACCGAAGCCTCTGGGGATATCTGAGTTCTAATGACGTTGCGGTTTATCTGAAGGCCTCTACTCTTGCCTCATTTCTTTCGATTACAGCTGTGACCTTTGTGTATCGGTTTGAAGATTTCTCAAAAGGCATTTTTATTGTGGACTGGTTCATCACTACCGGAGCCATCCTGGGGACCCGAGGGTTTTTCAGGCTGACCGGGGATGCCATGAAACGAAAGGCGCTTTCCGGTGAACAGATTCTAATCTATGGGGCGGGAAGGGGTGGGGAAATCCTGCTGCGGGAAATCCTTCACAATAAACGGCTAAAAGTTAAACCTGTCGGTTTTATTGATGATGATCCACTAAAGACCGGGAAAAAACTTCAGGGATATTCAGTTCTGGGTACATTTGACAATCTGCAGTCGCTGGTTCAGCAAAAAGCGGTCACCAGCCTGCTCATTTCCTTCAGGGAGAATGATCCGGATCGGCTAAAGGCCATCCGTGCATTCTGCACGCAACATGATCTGGGCCTGAAGCAGTTCTCCATTCACATTGAAACCGTTGATCTTGACGAGCCATGAATATATTGGGCATTGAAACATCCTGCGATGAAACAGCGGCTGCCGTAGTCAGCGGGGGGAGTATCGTTCGTTCGTCGGTGGTGGCTTCACAGACAGCTGTTCATCACCCTTATGGCGGCGTTGTTCCGGAGCTGGCTTCCCGCAAACACCTGGAAGCCGTTTCACAGGTGGTTTCTGAAGCGATTGATCGTTCAGGGATTCCAGAAAATCGGCTTGATGCCTTGGCTGTGACTCAGGGGCCAGGCCTGATCGGTGCACTGCTGGTCGGGTTTTCGTTTGCCAAAGCCTATGCCTACGCGCTGAACATTCCCTGCGTGGGAGTGAACCATCTTGAAGGACACATCCATTCGGTTTTTCTGGAGGCGGATTCTCCGGACTTTCCATTTATTGCCTTGCTGGTTTCCGGAGGCCATACCGGGATTTACCATGTCAAGTCCCATACCGCTTGTGAACTGATGGGCCAGACCCGTGACGATGCTGCCGGAGAGGCATTTGACAAAATAGCGAAAATGCTGGGTCTGGGATATCCGGGTGGGGTGGCGATCGAGGAAATTTCACGGGAAGGCGATCCGTTTCGAATACAATTTCCCCGGCCCTATCTGGATAAGGCGGATTCGGACTTCAGTTTCAGCGGACTGAAATCAGCGGTTCGGCGGTATATTGAGACCCATGATTTCAAGGAAAATATTCCGGATATCGTGGCAGGGTTTCAGGAGGCTGTTGCGGATGTGCTGACGTTTAAACTGATTCAGGCCGCCCTGTTCAGGCGGTGCACCCGGATAGCGGTTGTGGGCGGTGTGGCCGCCAATTCCCGGTTAAGGGAAAAGGTCAAGGCATCTGCCGCAGAAAAAGGGCTTTCGGTTTATATTCCGTCTTTGACATTCTGCGGAGATAACGCTGCCATGGTTGCAGCGACCGGTTATCATTATCTTCAGGCCGGCCATGTCTGCAGCTTGGCCGATGATGTCTATTCAAAAGTACTGACGTTGTAACATCCATCAGTTGTATAGATACTCACTTGCTCATAAAGCTGCCTCGATTTCGAGCATTTTCAGTTTCAGATCCACTCCCCCTCCAAACTGTCCCGGGCTGCCGTTGCTGCGGATCACTCTGTGGCAGGGAATCAGAACCGGGAACGGATTTTTTGCCATTGTATTTCCAACAAAGCGGCTGGCGCCAGGGCTGCCGACTGCTTCGGCAATCTGGCGGTAAGATCGGGTCTGTCCATAGGGTATACGAAACGTGGCGTGATAAACTGCCTTCTGAAGCCGAGTTGCGGACCCAAAGTCGAGCCATTCCCACATCGGATTCGGATCACAGACCGGTTTTCCCATGAAGTAATCGGATATCCACTGGATCAGGGTGTCTGCAGAAGGCGGAAGCGGGCAAAAGGACTCAGGCTTGGGGAAAAGATGCTGGATGCGGGTTGCGGTATTCGGGGATGGCAAAAATATTTCTTGAATGATACAGGGCGGGGTTCGGAATAAAACTGCCGCTTCGCCCCAGGCGGTGGGAATGATCTGATAAAACAGCTTGAAGTTCCCTGGTCCTTGATTCAGGTCCAGGGAACCGGGTGTCTGATCAGGTTTCTTCGACGGTGATCGCGCCAACTTCGCAGACTTCAACACAGCTTTCGCAGCCAAGACATTCTTCCGCATTAACCGGGGATGATTTTCCATCAACCATTTCAAATACTTCAACAGGGCAAACATCCACGCATTCTTCGCAGCCTTCACATTTGTCTTCATCAACAACGGGGTTAAAAGCCATTCAACAAGCCTCCTTTCATCAGGGAATTACGGTGAAATATTTCACCAGATCTTTTTAATCTATCGGGCAAAGTCCTTATATCAATTATCCAGGGGAGTCAAGCAATGAAATTAATTTTTTGTGGGAACAGTAAAGTCGAGCCTGGAAAAGGTTACCGGTAAGGGCCCCGTCAATAATGGAGATCCGCATACTCCACCCATCCGCCGGCCATGACCAGGGCCAGGTTGAACCCGGACAGTGAAAATGAAATGGTATGAGTATGATTTTGATTTTTTATAATAAATCGGTTTTTATCGAGTTGAGTGATTAAGTGCGTTTCTGTTCCTGCGTAAGTGGAAAATATCTCATCCAGGGCCTCGGCTGAAAGCTCAATGGCCATCATGCCGCAGTTAAACATATTCTGTTTGAAAATTCTGGCAAAGCTTTCTGCAATCACCAGATGAATGCCGTTTGTCTCAAGTGCCCAGGGTGCATGTTCCCGGGAAGAACCGCAGCCGAAATTGGCGCGGGAGATAATCACCGATTTTGCATGAAGGTCAGTTCCGGGGTTGAAACCCTCCAGAACAAGATCCTCGAGAAGAAAGGGCTGTAGCGCTTCTCTGGTGTTTTCAGTTAAATATCTGGCAGGAATGATTTCATCCGTATTGATGTCTGAACGATCCAGAAAAAGAACCGGTCCGCTGAATTGTTTCATAAATAGTCTCGTTTGATTTAGCTGGCTGTTGGTTAAAGAAATCAGAAGTCAGTGGTGCGTACCCATGGGGTAATGTGTCCTGCTAAGGCAGAGGCTGCTGCGGTTGCCGGACTCATCAAATGCACCATGCCACCTTTTCCCATTCTACCGTTAAAATTGCGGTTCGTGGTGGATGCGCAAACTTCGCCTTCTGCAAGGACCCCATTGCTCATTCCCAGGCAGGCTCCGCACGTGGGATTGGTGACGCAGAACCCTGCATCCAGAAAGATCTGGAGGATGCCTTCCTCAAGGGCTTCGCGAAAAATTTTGGGCGTGGCAGGCGATACGATGCCCCGGACCGTATCTTTAATTCTCTGGCCCCTCAGCACCTGAGCGGCAATTCGCAAATCTTCCATTCTGCCGTTTGTGCACGAGCCGATATATACCTGGTCCACAGGCGTTCCATTCATTTTTCGCGCAGAGGTAACCTGATCGGGTTTGTACCCGAAAGTGACCTGAGGCTCCAATGCCGACACGTCATGCTCCAGGATTTCCTCATAATCGGCATCTTCATCCGGAAGAATTTTTGAAAAATCATCCAAAGCCTCCTCCGGACTGCCGTAATCATTTTGAATGAATTCCCACAGATAAGCAACGGTCGTTCTGTCAGGGTAGCAGATTCCACAGGTGGCTCCGGCTTCAACAGCCATGTTGCAGATCGTCATTCGACCTTCCATGCCCATGGCGTCGATTACAGGCCCTGTAAATTCTATTATTTTATTGGTTGCACCATTTACCCCGACGCGTCCGATAATCGATAGAATCACATCTTTGGCATAGACGCCTATGGGCAGGTTTCCGGTGATGATGATCTTTATGGAATGAGGATAGTGAAAGGCGCATACGCCTTTAAGGATGCCGACTTCCAGATCGGTTGTCCCAACGCCTGCGGCAAAGGCGCCAAAGGCGCCATGGGTACAGGTGTGAGAATCCCCCATGATGATGGTATAGCCCGGTCGGACAAAGCCTTTTTCAGGGAAAAGTGCATGACAGACGCCGTTTCTACCGATATCAAAAAAATCCAGAATACGATGTCGATGGGCCCAATCCCGAAGAATCTTGCCCTGAAGCGCGGTCTTGGCGTCTTTAGCAGGCGTGACATGATCAATGACGACTTTGAGCTTTGATGGGTTAAAAACCCGGTCTTTTCCTCGGGAGATCAGATCATTAATTGCAATGGGGGTGGTAATCTCATGGCAGAAAACAGCATCCAGTCGAATGACATGTATATCGCCAAAGGGGTTATTCACCCGGTGATCATCAAATATCTTCTCTACAACAGTTCTTCCCAATTGGTTTCTCTCCAGTATAATTTGTATGCATGGGGTCAGTAGCCAGAACTGATTTCATGTTTCATTGCATCTAATCTCAAATCTCTGACCGCTAATCCGTATCCGTCTTTAATACCGCCAGAAAAGCCGATTGCGGAATCATGACTTTTCCCACCATCTTCATTCGTTTTTTTCCTGCTTTCTGCTTTTCAAGAAGCTTTCGCTTACGGGAAATGTCGCCGCCATAGCATTTAGCCGTAACATCCTTTCGAAAAGCAGATACCGTTGTCCGTGCGATGATGTTCCCGCCGATAGCACCCTGGATGGCAATCTTGTACATTTGTTTGGGAATCTCCTCCTGGAGCTTTTCGCAGGCCACTCTTGCCCGCTCAACAGACCGATCCTTGTGAACAAGCTGGGAGAGGGCATCCACCCGTTCGCCATTAATCAAAATGTCCATCTTGACCAACTGGGTTTCCCTGAAATCAATCAGTTCGTAGTCGAATGATCCATATCCTTGAGTGATGGATTTGAGCCGGTCGTAAAAATCATAGACAACTTCAGACAGGGGAAGTTCAAAAAACATCTCAAGCCGGTTATTGGTCAGATACTGGTAATTGGTATTGATCCCTCTGCGATCTAGGCAAAGCTTCATGACAGCGCCCATGTACCTGTCCGGGACAATGATGGTGGCGCGAATGAAGGGTTCACGGGTGGTTTGTATGGACATGGGATCGGGATAAAGGGCCGGATTGTCGATGATCTGGGTGGACCCGTCCTTCATGACCAACTGGTATTGTACGGACGGTGCTGTCAGAATCAGTGACAGGTCAAATTCGCGTTCCAGCCTTTCCTGAACCACTTCCAGGTGTAAAAGTCCGAGAAACCCGCACCGGAAACCAAATCCCAGAGCTGCTGAAGAATCTTTCTCGTACACCAGAGATGCGTCATTCAACTGAAGTTTTTCAAGCCCTTCGGCCAATTCTGCATAATTATCGGCGGCAATCGGATACAGAGAAGAAAAAACAACGGGCTTGGCCAGCTTGAACCCGGGCTTGACACTGTCGCAGGGGGCATTGGCATGGGTAATGGTGTCTCCGCAGCGGGTATCGCTGACCGTTTTGATACCGGCAATCAGATATCCAACCTGATCGGCATGGGTAATGGTGTCTCCGCAGCGGGTGTCGCTGACCGTTTTGATGCCGGCAATCAGATATCCAACCTGACCCGCAGACAGTTGTGGCTGCGGCACCCGCTTAATCTGCAATATTCCGACTTCTTCAACCTTGTAGCGGGCATTGTTGAACATGAACATGATGGTGTCCCCGGTTCGAATGGTTCCCTGAAACACCCGAAAATGAACGATGGTTCCGCGGTAGGCATCATAATGACTGTCAAAAATGAGTGCTTCAAGCCGAAGATCCGGATTGCCAACCGGAGGGGGCAACACGGTGACGATCCCTTCCAGCACATCCTGGATGCCGATGCCTTCCTTGGCCGATGCCAGAATAATCTTGTCCGGATCCAGGCCAAGG
>JAPLJE010000460.1:0-7735 GCA_026388755.1 Deltaproteobacteria bacterium
ACTGGCGCCATTGTGGCATAAAATCGGTACTGCAATATTTGATCTGAGCGAGGAGTTCTATAACTTCGAAGGTCTTTACGAATATAAAGCAAAATTTGAACCCGAATGGCAGCCCCGATATCTGGCGGTGCCTGCGGGGTTATCCGCCCCTTTTATCCTGATGACCGTTGCTCGTCTCATTTCCGGCGGCTGGAAAGGCATCTTTTCCAAATAGAAGGAATAAAACATCATGATGATATTCCCTTTTGAAAAATATCTGGGATTGATTGCCATGGGCTTTGGCGTCGGAGCCTATGGGACACTGATCGGTGCCGGTGGTGGGTTTGTATTGATGCCGATTCTGCTCTTGCTCTATCCGGAACGATCTCCGGAGCTGTTGACGAGCATTTCGCTTGCCGTGGTTTTTTTCAATGCCGTGTCGGGTTCCGAGGCTTACGCCCTGATGAGGCGGATCGACTATAAATCCGGGTTCCTGTTTGCCCTGGCCACCATCCCTGGATCCATTCTCGGCGCATTGAACACCTCTCTTGTGCCCCGGCGCCTTTTTGATATCATTTTCAGTGTGCTGCTGATCTGTGCTTCCATTTTTCTGATGTTCCGATCGGGTTTGCCAAAGGCAACCTGCAAGGAACCCTGTACCATGCGGTTTAAAATGACCCGCAGTATCGTGGATTTGCATGGCATCGTTTATGAATATTCGTTTAATCCTTATTTAGGGGTGGTTTTGAGCATTTTTGTCGGATATCTGTCAAGTTTTCTGGGTATCGGCGGCGGCATCATCCATGTGCCGATACTGTCTTACTTCCTGGGGTTTCCCGTCCATATTGCAACGGCGACGTCCCATTTCATACTGGCGATCATGGCGTTGACCGGAACAATCGTGCATATTGTCAAGGGAACCTTTCATCAGGGCGTTCACATGACCGTTTCTCTGGCGATCGGCGTTGTTCTCGGCGCACAGTTGGGTGCACGTTTGTCAGAGCGGATCAAAGGAGAATGGATCATCCGTGGCCTTTCCCTTGCGCTGGGTCTGGTGGGGCTCAGGATTTTAGTGATCGTCCTGTAGTAATCCGCGAATAACCGCATTTCGCATCTGATAAAAACGGAAATCCCCTGGATGCGAGTCCGCGGGTCATCGTGCTCATGAAACGAATCCTCAGTTGGACAATGTCTGAAATAATATTTCCATCAACCCTTACCCGTAAGGAGGTACAGATGTTACGCAATCATTTCAATAAAAAATTTTGTGTGTGTATGTTTGTCCTGGGAATTACTCTGGGAATGTCCCAGCCTCTGGTTGCCAGCGCCTCAGCTGCGGAAAATTTGTCTGCCGTCGATCTGAGCACCGCCATCGCCATTGTTTCCAAGCAGGCTATTCCAGCAGTTGCCCATATTGAAGTGACCCAGCGTCAGGAAGTCAACAACCCCTTGCTGCCATTTGAAAACGATCCTTTCTTTCGCTATTTTTTCAACGCTCCCCGCAAAATGCCCAAAAAATTCAAGCGGGAGATGAAAGGTTTGGGCTCCGGAATGATCATGGATTCCGATGGCCATATTTTGACCAACAATCACGTGGTTGCCGGAGCCAACGAAATTGAGGTGCTGCTGGCGGACGGCAACCGTTACAAGGCCAAACTCGTGGGTGCTGATCCCAAGACCGATTTGGCCGTTATTCAAATCAAGGCGGATGGAAAGCTTCCCCACGTGGTTTTCGGTGACTCCGATAAAATGGAAGTCGGCCACTGGGTCATTGCCATTGGTCATCCCCGTGGATTGGATCAGACGGTGACCCAGGGAATTATCAGCGCCAAGCATCGCCGCGGTATCCTCGATCCCACCAGCTATCAGGACTATCTGCAGACGGATGCCGCCATCAATCCGGGTAACAGCGGAGGCCCCCTGCTGAATCTGGAAGGACAGGTGATCGGCGTCAATGCGGCCATTTTTTCCGAATCCGGAGGATTTGAAGGCATTGGTTTTGCCATTCCCAGCAATATGGCTGTTTACATCTCCAAGGCATTGATTGAGCATGGCAAGGTGGAGCGCGGGTGGCTGGGTGTAACGATTCAGGAGTTAACCCCGGATCTGATTAAAGCGATGAATCTGAATATTTCCAAAGGCGCTCTCATTGCGGATGTGATCAAGGGAGGCCCGGCCGATGTTGCCGGGATTCAAAAAGGCGATGTGGTGACGGTTTATCAGGGAAAGGAAATTTCAAACGGATCTACTTTGCAAAATGAGGTTGCCAACACGGCAATCGGTCAGGAAGCAAGGGTGACCGTGTATCGAAGCGGGAAAACGCAAGATCTGAAAGTTAAAGTCGATAATCTGGAAGATGCTATCAAAAAAATTGCGATTTCTTTAAAAGGCCGTCTGGGAGTGACGGTCCGACCGGTTACTGCAAAAGAGGCCCAGCAATACGGATTGGAAGAAGGACAGGGAGTCGCCATTGCATCGCTTCAGCCAGGTGGAAGCCTGGCAAAGGTCGGGTTTGAAGTCAATGATATTATCCTCTCCATCGACGATCAGCCGGTCAAGGATGAACAAAGTTTTGTCAGTCTGCTGGAAACGCTGAAGCCGCGTCAGACTGTTCAGATATGGGCACTCGATCACAATTCCGGCCAAACCGCAGATGTTCAGGTAAAGGTGCGCTAATGGAATTACACATTGCATTCGCGATATATTGCTCATGTTATTATGTAACGCATCCTTAACTGAAAACGCTGTGAAAATAATGGAGGGCGCTGCCATGAAAAGAAAAGAACTGACGGGATTTTTTGGATGCGTTGGTTTACTGTTTTTTGCTGCAGTTGCATGGTCCGCGGTGCCGGATACCGGGTATACGAAATGGTATGATGTCGCTGACAATGTGTTCAGCTGCCCCCGGCCCGGTCAGGTCCTCTACAGCCAGACCGACGACAGCAGCAGCAATCCTTCCTCCTACACCAAGCTGGATGACAGCGGCAATGCGCTGCCAGATTCTGCCATGTCCTGGACCATGGTAAAGGATAATGTTACCGGCCTGATCTGGGAGATGAAAACCAATATGAATTGGGTCAAAAACTATAACGATCCTCACGATGCGGACAATACCTACACCTGGTACGATAACAACCCGGCAACCAATGGTGGATACGAGGGAACCCCGGACAAAGGTAAAGACACCAAAGATTTTATCAATGCCCTGAACACCGCAAATTTTGGCGGTTTTTCCGACTGGCGGCTTCCCACGCTCAAGGAGCTACACACTATTGTCAACTACGATATTCCATCGCCAGGGCCGACCATCAATGCCGCTTATTTTCCAAATACCCAACCGTCCTTTTATTGGTCTTCTACTGCCAGCTCAGGCTATGACTACCGTGCGTGGTGCGTGGGCTTCGATGATGGCTACGCCCACGACTACGGCAAGTACGGTAACTACTTCGTCCGCGCCGTTCGTGGAAGACAGGAAACCCATCCACCACAGCAGCGCTATTGGGACAATTCGTCCGCACCGTTCGTGGGAGACAGACTGACAGCGCGCCGGAAATAAAAGCCCGCTTCCCTCATGGGAGGAGCGGGAGAGAAAAACCCTCGACTACTCTGTCAGCCCTTCTCATATTTTTTGCAGAGCAAAAGTCCCTGTGTTAAAAATATTGGCCAGATCAAGATCTTAGCCTGAACAACACCGTGTTGCGATATGGTTTCAAAAACTTCACCAAAAGAGAGGGCACGTTCATCCGGGAATTGCCACAACTTCAGGAATTCAAATAAACGACGAGTAGCTCGATACAACCACGTCGGTGTTGGAAAACCTATCAAAACTAAGCCACCCGGACGAGCAAGGCGGAAGTGAGTATCAATGGCGGCCCGGGTTCCGGCAGTGTCAAAATGTTCTATCAGGCCAACGCTGAATACCAGATCGACTGCAGCCTCCATGCGTGGGTTAAGCACGTCGTCATTCACAAGGATGAGATTTGATATTTCTCTTTTTCGATGTTTCAACAACGAAAGCCCAAATTCGTTGTTGTCAATGATCGTGTAGTAAGCCGGATCCAGCTTTGTATATAAGACATCGACAAAACAACTATTTGCACCGCCAAGCTCAATGATGCTGGGGTGCCCGGTTTTGAGCGAACGCAATAACTGTCGAGTCAAATAGAAAGCTGTAATACGTCGCGTCACTGCAGCGGTTTTATAGGGTCGCTCATAATAATTATTCCAATCAGTTCTGTTCATCAACACTTTGCTCTATACGGTGATCAGCAAAAACCATATCGCGTTGCACGGTGAAACTCAGAATAAAAAGTATAGACTCGGCGATAAGTTTGGCAAATAAAGGGGGAATACCGAAAACCAGTTTCATTTCGCTTATCATCAGATATGACATGACTGCTATCAGAGCTAAAAGAGCAATATATCGTAAAAAAACAGAATATACCTTTAAACGGCAGCGAAACACAAATTTTTTGTTTATTAGGAAATTTACTGACAATGCGGCACTGCGACCCACTATTAAAGCTGCAATTATGCTGTCAGCATACTGCAAAGTAACGGCAAAAACGACGAAATCGATTGCTGCTGTAATCACTGATGATGAAACATACCGAATTAATACAAAGTAGATCCGCATAGAGTCAAATATCGGATCAAAATGTGAAGAACGGTTCCCTTCTATATAAATTGTCTCAATCGGCAACTCACAGATAGCTATACGGCGGGAAATTACCGAAGCGAGCACGCCTGACTCATATTCATAACGTTCCCCGCTAATTGTCACTAACTCTGGAAGTTCTTTAAGGGGAAAAGCACGAAGGCCCGTCTGCGTGTCTGTGATAGCGCGCCCATAAAGAAGAGCAAACAGTTTGCTTGTTATTATGTTGCCGACCCTACTCCGAAGAGGAACTCCTGCTCCAAATTGACGCACTCCAAGAACAATTTGATTTTTTGCAAGCATTTCTGATGCCACTTTTACGATATCGGGCAGACTGTGCTGACCATCCGCATCAACCGTAATGACTCCGGCCAACTCAGGGTGATGCGTCAGGCAATGATTAAACGCTGTTTTCAACGCACGTCCCTTGCCGCAATTGACCACATGCTTAAGCTGTATGACTCCTGCAAACCTTGACAGCTCTGAAAAAACCTGAATATGGGCCGTATCGCTGCCATCATTAACAACAAATATCTGAGTAAATCCCACCTCCTGAAGTTGTTCGACAAGTCGTACAAGCATGGCATCAGGATTATACGCAGGAATAATGACAGCAACACACTGTAATTCAGGGATGAAAGAAATATTTTCCTTGGTCATAGTATCCATCTCACAGAACAGCTAATGCGTACAACGAACCCGCATGAGGCGGATTGTTGGCGCAGTGATTACGGGTTGGAGGGAACCATCCGCAAGGGCGGCATCAATCAGTGATGGGATGCTATCATTGTGTATCAGCGCATAAGTAATGGTCTGGCTTCTTGGCATAGTGCTCAAAATCTCACAAAAAGAGCGGCCGGCCTTAATGGCTGTAATCGTTTCATCATTCTTCGGCAAACGCCACTCATTCGTATAGACATGAGGTCGCAGAGCAGGAATCGATATCATCTGCGGATATGTCGTGAGCACTTGCCCATGGAACCCAGGCTGACGCGCAAAATCCAGAAGTTGCTGATTAAGCATTGAGTCTCCCGAGCGTAAACGTAGGCCATCACTCCACAGCTTGAGCCCGGCAGGATTGGCAGGCCACAGCGCAAGCAGAACAACAAGTATGATCAATAGATTCAGCCCGTACCGAATGCGCTTAGTGTTCCATGGGTGGTTCTGATCAAGGATGACCGGTTCATAATGTTTACTGCCTATCCCCCAGACCATGATTTGTTCCAATCCAAAACCTATTGCCAGGCAGAGAAATGGTAACGCGGGCAGCAAATTTCTCCCGTCGTATGAAAAAAATAATGCCCATACGAAGAGATAGGGGATGCCGACTGCCAGACACATCCTTCCGAGCTTGGACCAGAGAGAGGCAAACAATAGCAACAAGAAAGAAACAGACAGAACTTCTGAGCTTTTACCTAAAAGGCTTCCGGACGGTAATAGGGTGGCAGGCAAAGTAACTTTAATCGCGCGAAACAGTCTCTGCAGCAGTGTTTCATTGCCATATATAAGCGAAGTGACAAAGCGTATGTTTGTTTCCTCTGGGTGACCAATAAAATTAAACCACTTCAGCGTAAACCATGGCAGCACGAGTGCAGCAAAAATTGCGATCGTCAGTAATGCTACCGGGCGTTTCCGAGAGGGAGCTATCTGAAGATGTCCAGCCAAGGATGAAAAAATTCCGGCGATCAAAATACCCGCCCCCAACCAACCGCCCTGCTTACAGTGTACAGCTGCGGCTGCAGTGATACCAGCAAAGATGAGCAACCGCTCCCCTGGCATGCCCTCTTGTGCCGACAAGTAGGTCAAATAGCCGGTAAGAAATATTAAAAATGTCAATGGGATGTCAACATAACCAGAGTCCAGAACAGAAGCGTAAGGTCCAAGCAATAAAACTGACAGCAATACAGCGGCCATTAAGGGGGCCGGGCGACGCCAGCGTAAAAAAAAATCAAAGAAAATGGCCAGTATGGCAATCGGAAACAACCCCATAAACGCGCGTGCAAAAATTTCTATCTGATCGCTACCCAACCAGAGGTAGGTAGCCGACCACATCGCAGGCATGAGTTGAGGATAACCAAACGTTTCTACAGGCCAGCGTCCCTCATACCAATTCACAGCCCAGCGATTCCAGCTGACTACTGCATCCCATTCTTCAAAGATACCCGGGACATGGCCCCATAGAACCATGAGCATATGCATGGCAAACGATACCATAATGATAAGTGCAACAATATTGGCAGCGAAAAAGCCATTTCTGGGCCAAGGGCGGAGCGGCAGAGGTGACATAGTGACAACACCAGTAAATCGCCGATTGAGTATGGTGAGCAAAAATATCTCACCGATTACTATCACTGATAACGCTGTCCGATTATAGACCCCTGTGAGTTGCAGCAATAATGCGATGTTAAAAGTGGTTACAAGGCTTACAACAAAAGCAGCAAGAACATCGGCGAGTATCGTACCAATTCAAAAACGTAATACAACAAGCAATCCAGGAAGTATTGCAACTTGTATCAAAGCCGAAAGACCTGCAGCAAAGCCTCGTATATCATCAAACGGCAAATTAATAACTTGTTCCATTACCAGCTACCCCGAATTATTTAATCTTCCAGGTCATACCGCCGCAGTTTTCGCCATAAGGAGACGCGATCGATCCCCAGGATTGCCGCTGCTTTGGTTTTGTTGTTTCCGGCTTGATCAAGAATCCAGGCAATATACGATTTTTCATTTTCCTCAAGCGTGAGAAAGTCGCTCTTCCTCTGGCACTGAATGTGAAATTTAAGCTGCTGGAGGTCGGTCGGGAGGTATTTGATCTCAATAACAGATCCGGTCGCTAATGTGACGGCCCGTTCCATGATGTTCTCCAGTTCACGGACATTTCCCGGAAACCCGTAATTCATCAAAATATCCATGGCCTCATCCGACAAGTGACTCACATCCTTGGCCTGAGCATCTGAAAACCGTTTCATGAAATGCCGGCACAACAGGGGAAGGGTGTCTTTTCGGTCTATCAGCGGGGGAACATGCAGGGAAATGACGTTCAGGCGGTAAAAGAGATCCTGACGGAATTTTCCGACTTCGACCTCTGTTTTTAAATCC
>JAPLJE010000460.1:7772-8434 GCA_026388755.1 Deltaproteobacteria bacterium
TTCGTGGCTGCCAGAATCCGGATGTCGATGGGAATTTCTTCAACCCCGCCAACGCGAATCAGGGCCCTTTCCTGAAGCACCCGAAGCAGTTTCACCTGCATGGAAAGCGGCATATCCCCGATCTCATCCAGCAGAATGGTTCCGCCCTGAACCGATTCCAGCAGGCCCTTGCGGATTCCGCGGGCGCCGGTAAAGGCTTCTTTTTCATGCCCAAAAAGCTCGTTGGCCAGCAGCTCTTCATTGAACGCACCACAGTTTATGGCCAGAAATCGTTTTGCGGCGCGCTGGCTCAACTGGTGAATGGTTTTGGCAACAAGTTCCTTTCCAGTCCCGGTTTCTCCCAGGATCAATACTGTACAGTCCGATGGCGCGATCTGCTCGATGGTGTCTTTCAGGGCAATCATTCTGGGATTCTGCCCGATCAGGAGGGGAAATGTCTGCTGGGACTGGATTTGTTTTTTTAATTCGGCGACTTCCTGTCGAAGAAACCGCTTTTCAATGGCCTGGTGCACCAGAATGCGCACTTCATCAATCTGATAGGGCTTGGGAAGATAATAGAACGCGCCTTTCTGCATGGCTTCGACAGCCGTGTTAACCGTAGCAAACCCAGTAACGACAATGACCTCTGTGTTCGGATATTTTTCCCGGGTATGTTCCACCAC